>JBEBWU010000280.1:0-4137 GCA_040391985.1 Entomomonas sp.
ATTAGAACTTGTAATTGGTGATGGTATGGAGTTTGTAGCTAATACATCACAAAAATATGATGTGATTATTTCAGACTCTACGGATCCTATTGGACCAGCAGAAGTCTTATTTACTGAGAATTTTTATCAAGCTTGTCATCGTTGTTTAACTGAAAAAGGTGTATTGGTTACGCAAAATGGCACACCATTTATGCAATTAGATGAAGTAAAGAGTACCGCTAATAAAATGCAAGGTTTGTTTGCTGATTGGCATTTTTATCGTGCAGCCGTACCCACTTATATTGGTGGTGATATGACTTTTGCTTGGGGGAGTAAAGGTAAAGAGTTACGCTATACATCCCTTGACGAATTAAAGGCTCGTTTTACTAAAGCGAATATTAAAACTCGTTATTATAATCCTGCCGTACATTATGCTGCGCTTGCTTTACCACAATATGTATTGGACGCAATTGGTAAACAAAACAATGATTAATAAACCATCCCTTAGCTTACAAAGCTAAGGGATAATCTTATTTGTATTTGATACCTGAGTTCATTTCAGAGCGTTTATAGTCTGGTAAGCACCATACTTCACCCCAATCAAAAAACTCTGTGCCTTCTTTAAAAGGGCGTGCTAGTTGAATTCTGTATTCAATTAAAGCCATTAACACAGCTTCATCAACAGTTGCATTAGATGACCAACCAGCTGAAGAACGATCTGAGTGAACTGGAACAATAGCAATTTTTGCTTCAGTTAAAACACCATGATCAATATATAAGCCCAGTGTACAAGGGCATTCACTAAACTCAATTTCTTCAAAAAACATCCATTCAGTGCCATTTTTATAGTCAATATTAGAACGATAGAGAGGTGTTAAAACAGTACCTATTTCTTCTCTAGTAGTCCCTTTTTTAAGTACTATAGGGTAGTTCTTTATTGTTAGTGATCCATCTTGTTTATTAATTTGTAGCGTATTTTTATTCATCATAACTAACTTACCTGTTTTATCCATGAAGATGTAACATATTATAACAAGTGTAATATAACAATATCTTGTGTTTTGTCACTATTTTTTAGCTATTTTTGCATAATGATAAATATTAATAGTAATTGATATTAATAGCTTATCTTAATATACTGTTCAGCATTTATTAACCATGTAACACGACATGTTAAGAGTTAGCTCACTATGAAAAAGAAAGCATTGTTGCTGTATTCAACCATCGATGGTCAGACATTTGCAATCATCTCTAAAATAGTTTTACGCATGACGGAAGAAGCTGAAGATATTGAACATGAAGTTTATGATTTATGGAAAATGCCAGAGTTAGATTTAGATGAATACTCTACAATTCTAATGGGAGCAGCCATTCGCTATAATAAATTTGATAAACCTTTCTTAGATTATATTAAAAAGAACTATAAAACATTAAATGAAAAAAACTCTGCTTTCTTTTGTGTTAATTTAACCGCTAGAAAACCAGGAAAAGATACACCTGAAACCAATGGTTATGCCCGTAGATTTTTAGCAAAAACACCATGGAAACCTACTTTAAAAGGTGTTTTTGCAGGCTCTTTACGTTATCCTCGTTATACTTGGTATGATAAGATTTTAATTAAGTTTATTATGTGGATGGATGGTGAAAAACAAGACTTAAGTAAAGAGTATAACTATACTAATTGGCAGAAAGTAGATGAGTTTGCTAAAGAGTTTATTGCGCTAACACGTAAATAGTAATATTAATACTGAATAAAAGGTTCAATTAGTTGAACCTTTTGTTGTTTTGGCTATTAACTTTATGTTTTAAGGATAATTTAATGACAGATAAGCCAGTCGTTGCTGCCTTTGATTTTGATGTTACTATTACAACAAAAGACACCTTTGTTCCCTTTCTTTATTGGGCATTTGGTAAAGCGAAAGTTTATAAAGCATTTATTAAATTATTACCTGAAGCCATTAAGGTTATTTTAAAGCTATCTAATCGTGATTCTTTTAAAGAAAAAATAGTAGCAGCACTGTTTACTAATCAATCTGTTAAGCACCTAAAAGTATTAGGCGCAGGCTATGCTAGTTCTTTTACTCCTTTGATTAGACCTAAAGCACTTAAGCGTATTAAATGGCATAAAGAGCAAGGGCATCGTTTGGTAATGGTGAGTGCTTCATTAAATCTTTATTTAGAAAAAGCAGCAAAAGACTTAGGTTTTGATGATCTACTCTGTACGACCTTAGAAGAGCAAGAGGATATATTTACAGGTAAGTTGCAGGGTGCTAACTGTCGTTGCCAAGAGAAAGTAAACCGTTTACAAGGATTGTTAGGCGATTTAGCACAATATGAGCTTTATGCCTACGGTGATTCTGAGGGAGATAAGCAGATGTTAGAGACTGCTAATCATCCTAATTATCGTGTCCTTGAATAGGTTCTTTTAGTAATTTTATATATTTTGCTGCTCTGATATTAGAATTTGATGTTTCAGGATTGATAGCAAAGTCAAAGATGTTTGGATTTCTATTACCCATAGGAATAAAAGCGATTGTTGCACTAGTAATTAGTAGTAAATTTTCATCAAGCAACTCAAGTTTAAGCATAGATATTTGATCAAAGTATTGTTGCTGACTACTATCAACCATTAATATCCATTGCTTAGCAATATAGAATATATCGATTAAAGGAATTATTCTGGATTTTGACATACATCTATCCATTTAGCTTCTGTTATTGTAGCTAGTCTTTCAGGTGTAATCCTTACTGCTGCGTGTATATCACCAGCTGCTGGAAGTACTTCTGAGTATTGTTGAAGAGAAATATCACAATAAATAGGTAAGGGGGTAGCTAATCCAAACGGACAAACGCCACCAACAGGATGTCCTGTTAAGGCTAATACAGTATATGCATCTAACATTTTAGCTTTACCAGCAAACGTTTCTTTGAGTTTTTTATTATCTAAACGAGCATCACCTTTAGCCACTACTAATACCACATCTTCTTTAATTTTAAAGGCAAGGGTTTTGGCTATTTGGCCAGGTTCTACTTGATGTGCCTTGGCTGCAAGTTCGACAGTAGCTGTACTTTCATTACATTCGATAATATTGATATCAGGGGCCTTTTCATTAAAAAAAGCCTGAACAGATTCTAAACTCATTATTATCTCCATTTTTGTTATTAAATGATCTAAAAAGTTTTACAATACTAACTGGTTTTAAACGATAGGGAAATATTTTGACTTTATCTCTTTTATTTATTTATGCCATTGCTAGTTTTTCAGTCATTATTATTCCTGGGCCAACTATGTTATTGGCGCTAACTAATGGTTCTACTAGAAGTATTGGCATTGTAATAAGCGGCATATTAGGCGCTGTATGTGCTGATCTGATCTTAATGGTTATAATTTTCTTAGGTCTAGGGGCTGTTTTAATGACCTCTGAAACATTATTTATTATCATAAAATGGATAGGAGTAGTTTATTTAGTTTATTTAGCTGTTCAATTATGGAAGGCTAACCCTACTATACATCAATCGAATATTACAGGCGATAAACAAGCAACAAAGGCATTCGCTAGGGCATTATTAGTGGCTGTTTCAAATCCCAAAGCACTGTTATTCTTTTCAGCGTTATTTCCACAGTTTATTACTATTGATAGCCCACAGATTCCACAATATATAGTATTAGCTTTAATAACAACTGTGATTAATGTGAGTATTATGGGATGTTATGCATTAGGTGGTTTTTATGCAACAAAAGTGTTTAGTTATAAAGGATTGAAACGCATGAATCAAAGTTGTGCGTCTATAATGATGAGTTTAGCAATATTTTTAGCCATATATAGAAAGGGTTAGTAATATAAATAATTATTATACTTAAGATAAAAATAGGGCCTTAAATGCTAAGGCCCTATTTTTTACTCGTTATTAATCTTTCTTGTCAGTATTTTTACCTTCAAGACGTGATTCATACCATAGTGCATTGACAACAGCTAGTAATACAGCGAAGCCAACACCTAAAAACCAAGCAAAATACCACATAATGGTTCTCCTTAATATAAAGTCTTGTCGTTTGCTTCAATATACTCAGCATTTAATTTAACACGCATTAAGTAGTAAGACCATGCAGTATAATTAAGAATCATAGGTACAAAGATAATTAACAAGATTAACATA
>JBEBWU010000281.1:0-4120 GCA_040391985.1 Entomomonas sp.
CAGTAAAGAGAAAATAACTAGGGATAGTTATATATTAGGATTGGTCAATAGGTTGATTTACTTGAACGTTAATAGTTACGGAAATCTATATTTACTACAGGTAATAAAAAAGCCAGCAATCTTTTACAATTACTAGCTTTTAAATGGTGGGCCCAGCAGGACTCGAACCTGCGACCAACGGATTATGAGTCCGCTGCTCTAACCAACTGAGCTATAGGCCCTTAGTGGGGGCAAATTATACAGATAGAAAGTAAATTCGCCAACCTATTTTTAAGAAAATTATTCGTCTAAGAATGAACGCAGATGTTCACTGCGTGTTGGGTGACGTAATTTTCTTAAAGCCTTAGCTTCAATTTGTCGAATTCGTTCACGTGTTACATCGAATTGTCTACCAACCTCTTCAAACGTATGGTCAGTATTCATATCAATACCAAAACGCATTCTTAATACTTTTGCTTCACGAGCAGTTAGGCCTGACAATACTTCTCGAGTAGCTTCTTTTAAACTTTCAGAAGTTGCCACATCAACAGGTAATTGCATTGTTGCATCTTCAATAAAATCACCAAGATGTGAATCTTCATCATCACCAATAGGGGTTTCCATTGAAATAGGTTCTTTGGCAATTTTTAATACCTTACGGATTTTATCCTCAGGCATATCCATGCGCTCACCTAACTCTTCAGGTGTTGGCTCACGCCCCATTTCTTGTAGCATTTGACGTGAGATACGATTAAGTTTATTAATCGTCTCAATCATATGTACAGGAATACGGATAGTTCTAGCTTGGTCTGCAATCGAACGAGTAATCGCCTGACGAATCCACCAAGTAGCATAAGTTGAGAACTTATAACCACGACGATATTCAAACTTATCCACTGCCTTCATTAGGCCGATATTACCTTCTTGAATAAGGTCTAAGAATTGTAAGCCACGATTAGTATATTTCTTAGCAATAGAAATAACTAAACGTAAGTTTGCTTCAACCATCTCTTTCTTAGCACGACGTGTTTTAGCTTCACCAATAGAAACGCGACGGTTAATATCTTTAACTTCAGCGATCTTAAGGCCTAAGTTTTCTTCAATATCCAACAGCTCTTGTTGTAAAGCTTGAATATTTTCTACCTGCTCAGCCATTGCTTCAGCATATTTACTTTTACCACTAGCAATTTTAGCAGCCCAATTAACATTGGTTTCATTACTAGGAAAATGTCGTAAAAAGTCAGTACGTGGCATCTTAGCATTACGTACACATGCTTGCATAATTAAGCGTTCACGTTTACGCACTTCACTTAATGCCTGACGCACCATTCCAATAACAATGTCGTATTGTTTAGGCACTAGTTTAATAGGCATTAAGATATCAGCTAATGCCTGCAATTGCTCTTGTACTTTTGCTGATTTACGAGAGCTCTTTTTCATTAACTTTTGTACAGCAGCAAACTGTTCTGCTACTGCTGTAAAACGAATCCGTGCCTCTTCTGGATCTGGCCCACTTTCGCCATCACCATCGTCCGAATCTGATGATTCTTCATCTTCATCGTCGTCTAAATCATCATCTTTAGCTGCGACTTCTTTTTCTTTAATTTCTAATGGGATTTCTTCTTCAGATAAATCACCATTTTCTGCATCAATATAACCAATTAGCAGATCCGATAGACGGCCATTTTCTGTGGTAATACGTTCATACTCAGCGAGAACGTGCTCTACAGGGCCTGGAAAATGTACAATAGCACTCATTACATCGCGAATACCTTCTTCAATACGCTTCGCGATTTCAATTTCACCCTCACGGGTTAACAGATCAACTGTTCCCATTTCACGCATATACATACGGACAGGATCTGTAGTACGACCAATATCACTTTCAACAGCAGCTAATACAGCAGCTGCTTCTTCAGCGGCTACTTCATCAGTATTGGCATCTGATAATAGTAAAGAATCTTCATCAGGGGCTACTTCATAAACGTTAATCCCCATATCATTAATCATTCGAATGATATCTTCGACCTGCTCTGGATCTGAAATATCCTCAGGCAAATGATCATTAACATCCGCATAAGTCAAATAGCCTTGTTCACGGCCACGACTAATCAATTCTTTTAAACGGGATTGCTGGTTTTCAGACATAGGACTCTATCCAAGGTAGATCTATAGCAAAAAGAAAATTAGCTCAACAGTATATCAGAAAATAGCCTACTAAACCAATATTAATCACTTTGTCTTAGCTTTATTAGCAAGTAACTCTCTCAATTGGCTCTTTTCTTCATCTGTTAAAACATTGCCTTTTTTAAGCAACCTATCTAACTGGGTTTCATTTTGTTGCTTAATTAGCATTAATATGGTGTCTATAAACTCTTTTTCAAGGTTTTCTTCATTGTTAACTAATGGTTCTTCATTTAATAAGTTAGCTAATAGCCCTTCTTTATCAAAACTAGCTAACTTGCCCATTAATTGGAAGTTATTTAAATGAGGTTCTTTAGCTAATAAGGCAATTGTTTTTAACAACAATTTACCATAACTACCCTCTACTTCTTTAAGATCAATAATATTATCTAATTTAGTTATTAATATTGGCCGCTGTAATAAGTGGCGCAATGCAAGCATTGCAGGTGCTAATTTAATCTTCTTAGCCCCTTTATTAATTGCTATTTCAGGTACAACATTAACATTATAAGAATTTGTTACAGGTTGTTTTGGAATGGATTTAATAGCTAATAAATGGCTTTGGTCCAACCCTGTTAAATCTTCTAGTTTCTGGTACATAAGCGTTTTTAAGCCACTATTTGGCATTTTAGTCAATAATGGTGTTACCACTGAGGCAAGGTGAGCCTTTCCCTCCAAGCTATTAGGCGCAGCCTCTTCCATTAAATGACTAAAGAAATAATCCGTCAAAGATTGCGCTTGCTGACTTATGCGTGCCCGAAAAGCATCCTCGCCTTCGGCACGTATTAAACTATCAGGGTCTTCTCCATCAGGTAAAAATAAAAACCTAATCTTTCGACCATCCTGTAAATGAGGTAAGGCAGACTCTAACGCGCGCCAAGCAGCTTTACGACCGGCTGTATCACCATCAAAGCAAAATAATATATTGTTTACAATACGAAATAATCGTTTTACATGTTCCTCAGATGTAGCTGTACCTAGCGTAGCTACACCATTGGTAAAACCAAACTGAGCCATAGCAATTACATCCATGTAACCTTCTAATACTATAATCTCATCCAAATGGCGATTATTTTTTCTGACTTCATATAATCCATAAAGTACTTCACTCTTATGAAAAATAGGTGTTTCTGGAGAATTAAGGTATTTAGGTTTATCATCTCCCAACACCCTGCCACCAAAAGCAATAACCCTACCCTTAGTATCACGAATAGGAAACATTACCCTATCACGAAAACGATCATAGCGACGACCATTGTCAGCATTTTCTACTACTAAGCCTGCATCTATTAAGAGTTTTTGCTGTGCATCATCAGCCTCTAAAGATTTAATAAGATTATCCCAACCTGGTGGTGCAAAACCTAACCCAAAATCGCGAGCAATAACTCCTGTTAAGCCTCGTTGTTTAAAATAATCCACAGCTATTTGTTTTGCAGGGTGTGTTCTTAGTGCTTGCTGATAAAACTCAGTCGCTTTTGATAATAAAGAATATAGTGGAGAATCTATAGACTGTCGTTGGCCTTTGCTTATTGAACCTTCCTCATAAGGAATATCTAATCCCATCTGCTTAGCTAATACCTCTACTGCCTGAGGAAAATCTAAGTGATCATACTCCATGATAAAGCCCAGAGCACTACCAGAAGCACCACAACCAAAACAATAATAAAACTGTTTATCTGGACTTACAGTAAAGGAAGGCGTTTTTTCATGATGAAAAGGACAACAAGCTGAATAGTTTTTACCACTCCTTTTTAATTGAATGCGACTCCCTACCACGTCAACAATATCCACGCGATTCAATAAGTCATCAATAAAAGATTGTGGAATTAACCCAGCCATAGTTTTCTATTTTAACAAATCTAAAAAATAAAAACTCCATCCTAATAACTAAGATGGAGTTTTTAAGAATTATTATTGAAATTCAATCTTATAAAGCTTAAATTTTTACTATCAATTA
>JBEBWU010000282.1:0-4105 GCA_040391985.1 Entomomonas sp.
GGTGTATCCATACGACCGCCACAACCACCTAATATAGTACCTCCATCAGTTAATATATTGAGGCGAGAACCAAACATACCACGAAAAACAGGGTCACCATTAGAACCTCCTTTGCGTACTACAGAAAAACCAGGAATTGTTTTTAAGTAATCAGCACCATCACTAGCTGGAACAGGTTGGCGAGGTTGTTTAGGATCAGTTACTACAGTTAATGGAGAGGTTTGAGGTGCAGCAGTTATTACAATGGTATCTAAGGTAATATCTGAATTATCTTTTTGTTTATTATTTTGTGATTCATTTGCATAGGTAGGTTGGTAACCTAATCCTATAGATAGAATCGAAATAATACATGCTAAATAAGCATGCTTATTGCGAGACATAGCCATAAAACTTAATCCTTCTTTAATTAAAGTAATATCTATCCAGCAAATAACCAATCTTTATCCTTAAGTAAAAAGGACTACTTACATTGCTAGATAATAAGTTTTTATAGATGAGTTATATAAATAAAGAAGGAGGAGCGCGGCTTAGAGGACTATTATAAAGAGGGGAAAAGATATCATTGAGATGATAAGGAGTAACATATTGATGTATAGGTGGAGCCTGTACAATAACAGTTATATAGGTAGTTAAGACAGGTGTATGTAATAAATCACAATAACCACATAAGCTCATTTGATGATGGTTGGCTTGTGGTGTTGATGTTTGTGATTCTGTTTGATCTGAGGATGTAGTGTTGTGGTGATTAGAATGATCCATTGTCTCATGTTGAGATATGGTCATAGAATGGGATGCAACAGAGATCATGGCCAGTATTTGCGAAGTAACAGGCCCAATAGTGAGCATTAATACTGCAAATAGGCTAAGGTAGGTTAGGTAGTGTTGTTTTGCTTTGCGACTAAATAACCGCATAACCCCATTATCCCGATATAATATGTTACATTATAGGGTATTGGTTGCTTTCAACAAGCGACATAATGTAACAGTTATGAAGTTTATTTTATTGCTATTTAAGCAAGTTATCTTTTTTTAAATTGCTCAATTTTTTGTTAAATAAGTTATTCTGCTAAATTTTAAAAGATGTTTGCAATTATATTTTAATTATTTTATGGTATGCGCATGAAAACATATCAAACACTTATACTTTATCGCCAATATTGCTGCCTTAATCTAGTTGCGCAGCGACTTAGTCAGTTCTGCTAAAAATAAAACGAAAAACTATTTAAGAACTCACTCATTTGATAAGTATTTTGAAGGAAATTTAATTATGTCTATGCAACAAGTACCAGCCCATAAATATCGTGCGTTTCCTATGGTCGATATTCCGGATCGCACATGGCCATCAAAAACAATTGATAAAGCGCCTATTTGGAGTAGCTCGGATTTACGTGATGGTAATCAATCATTGATCGAGCCAATGGATGCTGATAAAAAAATGAAATTCTTTAAAACCTTAGTTGGGGTAGGTCTTAAAGAAATTGAGGTGGCTTTTCCTTCAGCTTCACAAACAGATTATGATTTTGTACGTGAGTTAATTGAAGGCAAACATATTCCAGATGATGTTTATATACAGGTATTAACCCAAGCGCGTGAAGAATTGATTCGCCGTACCTTTGAATCATTACGTGGTGCTAAAAAGGCCATTGTGCATTTCTATGTAGCGGTGTCTCCTTCATTTCGTCGTATTGTTTTTAAGCAAGATAAAGAATCTATTATTCAAACTGCTATTAACTCCGCTAAATTATTTAATGAATTGGCAGCGCAGCAACCAGAAACTGAATGGGTATTTGAGTTTTCACCAGAAACATTCAGTATGGCTGAATTACCATTCTCTGTAGAAATTTGTAATGCTGTATTGGATGTTTGGAAACCTACACCTGAGAAAAAAGTTATTTTGAATTTGCCTGCAACCGTAGAAAGCTCTATGCCTAATGTGTATGCAGATCAAATAGAATGGTTCTGTCGCCATGTAAATCACCGTGATAGTGTATTGGTGAGTGTGCATTGCCATAATGACCGTGGTACAGGTATTGCTGCTACTGAGTTAGGTTTATTAGCTGGCGCTGACCGTGTTGAAGGTTGCTTGTTTGGTAATGGTGAGCGTACAGGTAATGTGGATATTGTTACTTTAGCTTTAAATATGTATACCCAAGGTGTTGATCCTAAATTAGACTTTTCTGATATTGATGCTGTGCGTAAAGTGGTGGAAGAGTGTAATCAAATTGCAGTACATCCACGTCATCCTTATGTGGGAGACTTAGTACATACTGCATTCTCTGGTTCGCATCAAGACGCTATCCGTAAAGGTTTTGCTGCGCAAACTGAAGATATCTATTGGGAGGTGCCTTACTTACCGATTGATCCAAGTGATATTGGTCGTAGTTATGACGCGGTTATTCGTGTTAATAGCCAATCAGGTAAAGGTGGTATTACTTATTTATTGGAACAAGAGTATGGTATTAGCTTACCACGCCGCATGCAGATTGAATTTAGCCAAGTAGTACAAAAAGAAACTGATCGTTTAGGGTTAGAAATGACAGCTAAACAGATTCACAGTTTGTTAGAGACTGAATATTTACAGGCAAATCAACCATTTCAATTAGTCAAACATCGTCTACAAGAAGAGAATGATGTGAGTACGGTAGATTTAGAAGTTAATGTAGGTGGTAAAGTTGAACATTGGCAAGGTTCTGGTAAAGGTCCATTAGAAGCAGTGGTCTCAGCCTTACCTGTTAAAGTAGAAATTATGGATTACAATGAACATGCTATTGGTGCAGGCAGTACAGCTAATGCAGCCGCTTATATTGAAATTCGTATGGAAGGACAACGTCCACTACATGGCATTGGTATTAATGAAAATATTACTACTGCTAGCTTTCATGCATTATTCAGTGCAGTAAATCGTGCTATGCAAGTGGCTAATGAAAAAGCCGCTTAATAATTAAGCTAAACCCATTATAAAAAGGCTAGTATTTACTAGCCTTTTTTGTTTGTTAAAACCATTTTTATATGGGGGATACCATCCTCATCATAAATATCTCCCTCAGCTATAAAATCAAAAGAGCCATAAAACTGTTGCAAATGAGCTTGGGCTGATAGATTAATAGGTAATGTATTTGGCCAATGCTGTTTACAAGCATTTAGTGCTTTTTCTAGAAGTTGGTAGCCTAGACCTATGCCTCGTGCAACTGGTGCTGTAATTACTCTACCTATAGATAACTGAGTATCAGTTGCTAGTATTCTGGCATAAGCAACTAGCTGATTAGCTTGCCATGCCATGATATGTCTGTTGTCACCTACTAAGTCTTGACCATCAATATCTTGATAAACACAATTCTGTTCTACAATAAATACTTCATTGCGTAATTTTAATAGTTGATAAAGTTGTTCAATAGTCAACTGTGAGTGGTGAAAATCTTGCCAGATAGTTTGCATAACAATTGTTCTGTAAGTACTTAGATTAATTATAAAGTTGATCTAAAGCTAAATTAGAAGATAGAAAATAAAATGATAGCTAAGAGTATTAGTCATATTAATGGTATTATTACAAATTTTTAACAGAAGAGGTTATTAAATAATTAATCTTCTGTAAATGCAAAAGTAAAGTGAATACCTAGGAAAACTTGAATGAGTAATTCATCCCAACTGGCACGTGGATTAACTGCCCGTCATATTTTATTTATAGCCCTTGGTTCTGCAATTGGTACAGGTCTATTTTATGGATCAGCTAAAGCTATCCAAATGGCAGGGCCTGCTGTTTTATTAGCTTATTTTATTGGTGGCGCTGCTGTTTTTATAATGATGCGTGCTTTGGGAGAAATGGCAGTAAAAGATCCTGTTTCAGGCTCTTTTAGTCATTACGCTACTAAGTATTTAGGGCCTATGGCAGGTTTTATTACTGGCTGGACCTATACCTTTGAAATGGTTGTGGTTTGTATTGCTGATGTGACCGCTTTTGGCATATATATGAAGCTCTGGTTTCCCCATGTTGATCAATGGATATGGGCATTAGCTATTATTTTAGTGATTGGTGGTATTAATCTTTTCCATGTAAAAGCCTTTGGCGAAATGGAGTTTTGGCTTTGCTTAATTAAAGTGCTAGCTA
>JBEBWU010000283.1:0-4094 GCA_040391985.1 Entomomonas sp.
AGGCTTACAGTACCAGCACCTGTTTTTAATACAGAACCAGTTCCTGTAATTTGACCTACATAAGTACCGTTATCTAAAGAACCATCAGCCAATGTATCATTAACAAAATGAAGTAGACCATTATTGGTCACATTATTGGCATTTTGACCAGAGGCTTTGGTTGGTAAGCTTTGTGCTCTTGCTTGTAATTCACCATTAGCATCCACTGTAACAGAACCTGAGAAGCCAGCATTATTACCTGTTAACGCTAATACACCATCTTCTACTAATACGGTATCAAAACCTTGTAGAGGACCGCTGACAGTCCATGTTCCATCACCTTTTTTAGTAAGAGATTGGAAGTTTTTTAATGCACCTTTTAACTCATCAGATGAGTTTGCACCACCATTTAAAGTTAAAGTATTAGTGCCACCACCACCATTAATATTACCTGTTACTACAGAGCCAGCATCAAAGATTAAATCATCATCGCCACCAGCAAATAACAAGTCGCCTTCAACACGCCCACCGGTTCTGTTATTGAAAACAATACCAGCACCTGTTTTAGCACTAGTACCAATCACATTACCTGTACCATTGCCGCGAGTAATAAGACCACTATTATTAATTGTGTTTTTTTCTGTAGCACTGGTTTCTAAATCTTGGAACCAAATAGCAGCACCGTTTTTAGACTCAACTGTAGCAAAAGAGCTGATATTAATAGTATTGCCGTAACCATGTACGTTAATGGCTTCACCATTATTTTCTGTACCATTGGCTCTAACAACTGAACCTGGATCAATATTAATAGTTGAATTACTATTTACTTCAATAACATTGGCGCCTGTTCCATAGTTTCCAGGACTATTGGTAGCATTATTTTCTACGGTAGCACCGTCAATAGTAATATTGGCATTATTACCTAAACTGATAGCATTACTATTGCCAACAGATATTCCATTAGGTCCTTCTACTTTTACAGTGACATTATCATTGCCTCTACCTGTACCAATAGTGTGAGTTTCTACACCTGAACTATTTTCACAGGTTACAGTTGAGCCATTGGCTATTCTGCCTGTAGCATCACAGGCTGCTAAAGCTTGTTTAGTGGCATCAAGATAGATAAAGGAAGATAAAAGAATGGGAGTTAATAAAAAATATAAAGAGCTTAAATTATGGTGTTTAACGTGAGCTCTTTTGTTGGTACTTTTGGTACCTATAAAGCGAGACATAACTATACCTTTGATATAAGGTTTAAATAAAAATCGTCGCGGCCATTCTAGAACTTGAGTAGCTTTTTGCTATGCTACGAAAGCAGCATTAGCATTAGCTATAAAGTATAATTATAATTTATAATTTATAATTTATAATTTATTGATTTTATTATTAAAAATTTTTAATGTTGTAAAAAATCTACAAGCTGTATGAAGTATGAATAGAGTGATGATAAAGTAAATAATATAGAAATTAGCCCTTATTAAGATGAGTATCTATAAGGCTACCATTATTAATATCTAAAATATGTTCACCGAATAATTCAACATCTTCTATATCATGGGTGATAAGGATAATAGGAATATCTAGCTGCTGTTGCAGTTCGTTTATTTCAGTGCGTATTTTTTTACGTAGGGTATGGTCTAATGCAGAAAAAGGTTCATCAAGTAATAAAACACTAGGGTTAGTAACTAATGCTCTAGCCATTGCTGTACGCTGTTGTTGACCACCTGATAGCTGATAAGGGTAATGATTAGCTAATGCAGATAGTTCTAGTGTCTCCATCCATTTAGTGACTTCTGAAAAATGACTATGACGGCTTGGATTGAATATACCTTTAGTTAGTGAAAAGGCGATATTTTGTTGAACTGTTAAATGAGGAAATAAACTATAGTTCTGAAATAGATAGGCTAGATTACGTTGTTGAGGTTTAAGATTAATTTTTCTAGCAGAGTCAAATAAAACTTTTTCTGCTAACTTGATTTGACCAATATCAGGTGTTATTAAGCCTGCTATGCTTTTCAGTATCATGGTTTTGCCAGCACCAGAGGGACCAAAAATCACGATACGTTTACTATTAGATGTAAACTTTACATCCAGCATAAATGTATGGGTAGCAGACTTTAATGTCTTCTGAATATTAAGTTCCAGTTGCATAGCTTATTAGTAAGTTACTTTATTGGCTGTTAAACGTTTAGCTGATAATAATACAATAATACAGACAATAGAGGTAATAATAACGAGGGTGTTGGCGATAGCGTCCTGACCTGCTTGAACCGCCTCATAAATAGCAACAGATAAAGTTTGTGTCTTGCCAGGAATACTACCAGCCACCATTAAAGTAGCACCAAATTCACCCAAAGCACGGGCAAAGGCTAATAATACGCCAGCTAAAATACCACGCCATGCTAAGGGTAAGGTTACTCGAAAGAAAATGGCTAGCTCAGAAATACCTAATACTCTTGCTGTTTGCTCATATTGCTGATCAATACTTTCAAAGGCTGCTCTAGCAGGTTTAAAGATTAAAGGAAAGGTAACCACTACTGAAGCAATAACAGCACCTTGCCAAGTAAAGATTAAATTAATGTCGAAGACATCTTTTAACCATTGACCAATCCAACCATTTCTACCTAATAAAACCAGTAGATAATAACCTAGAACAGTAGGGGGCATTACCATAGGTAATGTAAGAATAGTATCTAATAATTCTCTGCCATAAAAACGCTTACGAGCCAATAAATAGCCAACAGAGATTCCTAATATTAGATTGATAAATATAGCCCAGCCTGCAACCTTTAAGGAAAGAAAAAGAGCTGACCAAGCTATATCCATAATAATTCAACTATTGGCTGATAGAGGAGAAACCATATTTAGCTAATATTTGTTGACCTTCTGTTGATAATACAAACTCAATAAAATTATTAGCTAGTTGATTATGCTTGCTATCCTTTATTTGTGCAATAGGATAAGTAACAGGGGTTTTTAAAGAGGCTGTTAATAATACTTTTACTTTGTCTTGCATAATAGCGGCATCACTACCATACACAAAACCAACATCTACTTCATCTCTTGCAACGTAATCCAATGCTTGACGAACATTTTGTGTGTAAATGAATTTATCTTTTAATGATTGCCATTGCCCAGTTTGCTCTAATGCTTCTTGTGTATAACGACCTGCTGGTACATTGGCTGGATTACCAACAGCAATACGTTTTACAGTATCTAAGTTAAGATCAGCTAATTCTTTAATAGTTAATGAGCTTGCAAGGGGAGAGATTAATACGAGGGTATTTTTGGTAAAGTCTTTACGGGATTCATTATTAATTAACTGTTGTTTTTCAGCCTGATCCATTGTTTCCTGATCGGCAGAAGCAAATACATCAACAGGGGCACCTTTGGCTATTTGTTGAAGTAGAGTACCTGATGCAGCAAAATTAAAAAGGATTTTATCATCAGGGTGTTTCTTTTCAAATTGAGTAGCAATTTCTTTAAATGCATTATTTAAACTAGCAGCAGCTGATACAACGAGTTCTTCTGCTTGTACAAATGAAGTTAAGGATAAACAAATAACACCAGCCAGTAATTTTTTTGTTAAGTTTTTGCTAATCATAATGAAATCCTTTGAATTAAAAAAAGTACCCACCTAAATATGTGTGGTGGGTACTAAGTGAAACACTAAGAACGAGGTCTTACAAGTTGCCATGCACGTGTTATATAAGTAACAGCAGCAAAGCCACTAAAGACATGAACTAATCGTGTAAATGGAAATATAACAAATAAACTCATGCCCATAAATATATGTAACTTGAAGATGATAGAGGCTTCAGCAATAAAACTAGCAGCATCACCGCGGAAAGTTACAATATGTTGTGCCCAAGTCATTAATAATACCATTTCATGACCATCTAAGTGTTGAGAAGATACGACAATAGTGCTAAGGCCAAGTAACAGAGTAATTAATAACCAAATTAATACTAACTTATCACGCCAAGTACTGTTAGCTAGTAAACGATCACAAGTAAAGCGACGATGGATTAGAATAAGTATGCCAACTAAACACATAGTACCCATTATGCCACCAGCAGTCATAGCTACTACTTGCTTGAATGAGTGGCTAATAC
>JBEBWU010000284.1:0-4088 GCA_040391985.1 Entomomonas sp.
ATTTAGGTCCCTTATTAATTAGCCGACTATTAGGTCTAAGCGATGTACAAGCAGGTGTATTACAAATAGTCTTTAAAGTAGCAGATGATAATGGCCTGTTATTATTAGATCTAAAAGATTTAAGGTCAATGGTGCAGTATGTAGGTGAGCATGCTGATGAGATTAAAACCACCTACGGTAATGTGAGTACAGCTTCTATTGGGGCTATTCAGCGTGGTTTATTAACAATAGAAGAACAGGGTGGCAACCAATTTTTTGGTGAGCCTATGTTAGATGTCAAAGATCTAATGCGCACCAATGAACAAGGTGATGGTTTTGTTAATATTTTAGCAGCAGAAAAACTCTATAATTCACCAACACTTTATTCAACATTCTTATTATGGTTACTTTCAGAACTTTATGAAACACTCCCCGAAGTAGGTGATTTAGAAAAACCTAAGCTAGTTTTCTTTTTTGATGAAGCACATTTATT
Organism: Entomomonas sp.; assembly: GCA_040391985.1. Lineage (GTDB taxonomy): Bacteria > Pseudomonadota > Gammaproteobacteria > Pseudomonadales > Pseudomonadaceae > Entomomonas. The sequence continues at coordinate 473 of JBEBWU010000284.1, forward strand.
ATTTAGTAATGCTAATAGTGCGCTGTTAGAAAAAATTGAACAGGTAGTTAGGTTAATTCGTTCTAAAGGGGTTGGTATCTTTTTTGTAACACAAAACCCATTAGATATCCCTGATCGTATTCTGGGTCAATTAGGAAACCGTGTACAACACGCATTAAGAGCTTTTTCACCACGAGATCAAAAAGCAGTTAAAGCAGCTGCGCAAACGATGCGCACTAATCCTGCCTTTAATGCTGAGCAAGTTATTACTGAGCTAGGGGTTGGTGAGGCATTAGTGTCTTTTTTAGATGCTAAAGGAACTCCAACTATTGTGGAAAGGGCTACGGTGATTGCTCCTTGTTCACGCATGGGGACTTTAACTAAAGAAGAACGTAATAGTTTACTGAATAGCTCTGCACTATTTGGCAAATATGAAGAGGCTATCGATCGTGAATCAGCCTATGAGTTACTAACAAGTAAAAAGGGAGTAACATCAACAGTTAGTAAGAGTGGTAATGAAAAGCCTACGACAAATAATAATGAGTCTGGTAGCTTCTTTCAGAGCGTTAAAGAGTTTTTATTTGGTAGAACTGGGCCTAGAGGTGGTCAGTATGATGGTGTTGTACAAAAAGCATCAAAACGTGTCACAACACAACTGACCAATCGTATTATTCGTGGTATATTAGGCAGTATATCTGGTGGTAGTAAACGTCGTAAATAATAAGCAGCCAAAACTGCCATTGTAGGTTTTAGTAATTTATTAGTACTTGAATAATAGGTTAAAAACAACTTTATATTATTGATAAGTAACTAATAAATTTCTTAAAAGAGAGTAGGGTATATTTTTACCGTTTAATAAACTATTGCAATAGGGAAAATTTATTATGTTTCCAGAATATCGTGACTTAATATCTAAATTAAAAACTGAAGATGCTCATTTTTCTAAATTGTTTGAAAAACATAATGATTTAGACCATAAAATTAAAAACTTAGAGTCTAGTTTTGCAGCTGATTCTGAAGTTGAAACGTTAAAGAAAGAAAAGTTAAAGTTAAAAGATGAAATTTACGTTATGTTAAAAAAACATGATGCATAATAAATTTTATTTATAATCTTCTAAAAAATAAGGGTAGCATAAGCTACCCTTATTTATTTGGCTGTTAATATTTTCAATTAATATTTAGTAATAGAATTTTTATATCTCAATAAGCTCATCTATTAATTAATAATAATTATCATTATCGATTATAAAGATTTACTATATGTTACAAATTAGCAACATTGGTATTATAAATTACAATTACTGCCATTTAATTTTTAGGAGAGCAACATGCAGCTACGTAACAAGGGTGTATTGGTAGCAATAGGAATGATGTGTTTATCTAATTGGGCTATTGCTGATGATATTACAAGTCAACAAGAGTCAAAAGGATTTATTGAGGATAGCAGTTTAGATGTAATTAGCCGAACTATGTATATGAATAGTAATGCTCGTAAAGGAGGTTTCTATACACTGGGCGGTTATGATAAGAGCGATAAAGATCGTGGTCATGCAGAGGATTTTGGCACCAGTTTAATTGGCATTTATCAATCAGGTTTTACAGAGGGAACTGTTGGTTTTGGTATTGATGTAATGGCAATGACTGCCTATAAATTGGATGGTGGTAGAGGACGTAGTGGTGATGATGTAAATGGTTTATTTCCTGCTGATGGAAGAACAGGTCGCCCACAAGATAATGTTTCTAAATTAGCGCCAGCAATAAAACTTCGTATTTCAAAAACAGAGCTTAAATATGGGCAAATGATGGTTGATACCCCTGTATTTGCTACGCAATCAATTGACGATAAATTATTACCTGAAGATGCGACTGGTTTTTTACTTCGTAGCCAAGAAATTGAAAATCTAGCTATTAATGCAGGTTATTTCACTGCATTACGTGGACAAGAATACTCTCATCAGGATTCTATCGCAGAAGACAGTGCTTTCTCTGATGATGGTAAAACGTTAAAACGAGTTTATTTTGCAGGTCTTGAATACCAGTTTAATGATAATTTTTCAGGCAAATTATATGCCTCTAAAAATAAAGATTTCTGGAAAAAATACTATGCTAACTTAAATTACAATTATGAAATCAATGATGATAGCGCCATTGATTTAGACTTTAACTGGTATAAAACTAAGAGTGTTGGTAAAGGCTATGCAGATGAATTAAGAGCTAATGGCGATAACCGTCGAATTAATTCAGATTTATGGAGTATAGCAGCAGCTTATAGTTATAAAGCACATACATTTACAGTGGCTTATCAACGTAACTCAGGAACAGGTAGTTTAGGTCGTGCTTCTTTCCCTTATGGAGTAGATGGTGGTGGTGCGATAGCTGTAGCTAACTCAATGCAATACAGTGACTTTAATTTTGAAAACCAACATTCATGGCAAGTTCGTTATGATTTAGACTTTACTGATTATGGTGTTCCTGGTTTAACCTTTGCGGCTGCTTATGTTAAGGGTAGCAATGCTACTGACGAGAATAAAGATTATCGTCGTAAAGGCAAGTCTTGGGAGCGAGATATTGAATTGGCTTATACCATACAAGAAGGTAAGGCAAAGGATTTGAGTTTTACTTTACAACATGCTCAATATCGGTCTAATTTTGGTGGTGGCACTGACTATTCTGTTAATGGCAGACACAATGCATACGGTCGCGATAATATTGATGAGCTACGTCTAATTGTGCAATATCCATTTAGTATTTTATAAGAAAAGTATCCCTTATAGATATGATGATCTATAAGGGATAATAATAGTTAAGCTAACTCACTGGCTGGACCAAAAAATTCATAATGGGTTTGTGTTTCAGGTACACCTAATTCTTTTAAAGCTTTTTTGATAGTAACCATAAAAGGTTTAGGGCCTAAGAAATAAGCATCAATATCTTTATCCGCTGGTAACCATTTTGCTAGTAATGATTTATCTATCATACCTTCTGCATCAGCTAATTTATTAGGATCTTGTTCATAACAATAAAAACAATGTAGATTACTATGTGTTTTTTGTTGTTCCTTAATCCAATTTCTAAAGCCATCAACCTCTGCATTACGTGCAGCGTGAATAAAATAAATAGAACGTTGAGTCGTTAATGCTGATTGCAAAATAGATAAAATAGGTGTAATACCAACACCACCAGAAATTAATAGCAGAGGTTTATCACTTTCTTGTAAAGTGAAATCACCAAAAGGTGGGTAAACACGGATAATATCACCTTCTTTAACATGGTCATGTAAGTGATTAGAAATAACACCTTGTTTTTCACGCTTAACACTGATTCTGTAATATTTACCATTTGCTGCTTCAGAAATAGAGTAGTTACGACGTTGTTCACCTTCTAAAAGTACAAAACGTAAGCCTAAATACTGACCAGGTTGATGGTGAATAATAGCTTTACCATCTTTAGGTTCTAAGTAAAAAGAAACAACTTCACTGCTTTCTGGTACTTTCTTAGCTACTCTAAATAAGCGTTCTCCACGCCAGCCACCTGCTACATCTTCTTGTTGTTGGTAAAGGTCTTCTTCTACCTTAATTAATACATCAGCTAATTGTCCATAAGCGTTATATTACAGAGTATGGAGATGATTTGCCTG
>JBEBWU010000285.1:0-4066 GCA_040391985.1 Entomomonas sp.
GCTGAAGATCTAGCAACTGAAATGCGAGAAACCAATCAGCAATTGGTTAAAGAGGTAGATGTTCGTAGTAAAGTAGAGAAAAAACTTACAGGTTTTCAGCATTATTTAAATAATATTATTAATTCAATGCCTTCAGCATTAATTGCAGTTGATGGTGAGTTATATGTTACTCAATGGAATCAAGAGGCTACTAATTTATCAGGTTCTATGCTTGAAGATGCAATAGATCAGCCAATTTTTCTAGCTTTTCCCCATTTAAGACCTTATGCAGAGCAATTAAAGCGTTGTGTTGAGCTTAACCAAATAGAAAAGGTTGAGCGAGTTTCTTGGATGCAAGAGGGTAAAATTTGTCATTACTCTTTAACCTTTTATCCACTAGCAGGTGATAATGTACATGGTGGAGTGATTCGAATTGATGATGTAACAGAGCGCTTAAATTTACAAGAATTAATGGTGCAGTCTGAAAAAATGTTATCTGTGGGTGGCTTAGCCGCAGGTATGGCGCATGAAATTAATAATCCGCTAGGTGCTATTTTACATAATGTACAGAATATTCGTCGCCGTTTATCACCCACTTTAGCAAAGAATAAAGAAGTTGCTCAAGATGCTGATGTTTCTTTAGAGGGTATAAATTATTATTTAATGCTTAGAGAAATTCCCAATTTATTAGATGGTATTTATCAAGCAGGCAGTAGGGCCTCTAAAATTGTAACTCATATGCTATCTTTTAGTCGTCGAAGTAAAAGACAATTAGTTCGTGCTAATTTAGTTGAGGTCATTCAACAAACATTAGAAATTGCAGAAGCAGACTTTCATTTGGGTGAGTCTACAGATTTTAAAGATGTAGAAATTAAACTTGAGCTTGATGAAAGTTTAAAACCAGTACCAATAGTTATTAATGAACTTGAGCAGGTGTTATTAAATTTATTAAAAAATGCTGCGCAGGCTATATTTATGCGACTTAGCCCTACCACTCAAGGATTGATTCAAATACGACTCTATCGTCAACAGCAATGGGCTGTTATTGAGATAGAAGATAATGGCATTGGCATGAATGAGATTACGGCAAAGCGTATTTTTGAACCGTTCTTTACTACAAAAGAAATAGGAAAAGGAACAGGGTTAGGACTATTCGTTTCTTATTTTATTATCACTAATAACCATAAAGGCGAGCTTTCTCTTAAATCCAAATTAGGGCAAGGTACGTGTTTTACGCTATGTTTGCCTTTAAATAATCCTTTAATGAAAGAATAATACCATGAATAGATTAACTAAGATTTATACTAGACAAGGTGACCAAGGGCTTACTAGTCTTGCAACAGGTGAAAGAGTGCCTAAGGATCATCTTCGTATTCAAGCGATAGGTGAAGTGGATATGCTTAATAGTCAATTAGGGCTATTACTCTCTTATTTGTCAGAAAGTAAAAAGGATACACCTAGCCTACAACAAATAATAGACCAATTAATACCTTGTCTACATCGATTATTTGATGTGGGAGGAGAGTTGGCTATGCCTGAGTATCAAGCTATTAGCGAAGATCATATTAAATATCTTGAAAGTCTAATTGATGGTTGGAATGAACAGCTGCAACCTTTGAAAGATTTTATTTTACCAACAGGATCAGTATCCGCTTCACAAACACATATTTGTCGAAGTCAAGCAAGAACAGCTGAAAGAAGTTTACAAAGCCTACATAAACAAGAACCATTAAGAAAAGAGTTACTTGCCTATTTAAATAGAATATCAGATTTGTTTTTTGTGGCAGCTAGAATAATTAATCATTATCAACAAGTGCCAGAAACTTTGTGGGAAGCTGCTAAAAAGCTTTAAGTAATTATTTTAAGCATAAAAAAACATTGGAGAGTGTTATTTCTAAGTTTCCGAGTTTAGAAGGAAGAAATAACATAGCCAATGTTTATGCTATATAAAATCGCACATAAATATATCTAAGTCAAGTGGTGTGATTCCATCATTAATATCAAATATAGTATCAGCCTTCGTTTTATCATCACAGAGGCTACCTCGAGCTTTAGCATTTAAATAAACAAGATCATATAAGTTTGGTTTAGTCATTTCTGTAATAGCTCGACAAGTCAAGCTGATACCACGTAAATTACCTTCTAATGTATTAAACCAATTAGGGTTTCTTGATAGTGACATATCAGCCCAAATAATTTGCCTTTCTTTTAAATCAATAATAAAAGGGATTGCTATTCTTGAGTTAGCGGAAAGATCAAATTTATTGGCAACTGTTTTAGGCTCATAGATTTCTCCTGAGTTAGGAGATTCTCGAGTCATCCATCCAGCAAAGCACTCGGGAAGATCACAGTAAGCTTGTTCAGTATAAGAATAAACATTTAATACAATATAGCGAGCATCATAGCGAAGTATTGAGTCAATATCTAAATCAATAAACTCACTGGCCCCATTGGGTGCATCAACAATATCGCCACTATGTACAGCATTATATTTAGTTGATTTTAAATTGGTAAAAGAAATATGTTCTTTATAATGCCAATTGTTATCAAGCATCACAGCAGATAAGTCTAAGTCTGTACGTTCTCTACCATTTTTCCACCATAAAAAAGCTCTAATAGTAGTCGCATTAGGTTCAATAGCTAGTTTACTGCCACGTACTATTGTTTTAAGTGCTTTACTAGCGCTACGTTGTGAAAAGGGAACAATGTAGTTTTTTAATTCAGGATTAATATATACCTTACCTAATGGTGAGCGAGCTTGATAATTGGCTATTAACGTTTGTTCGCAAAGAGATACTACTTGCTGACATAGCACTTCAGATAATGGAGGCAAAGTATTGGGTATAGCAAACGCTTTAGCAATATCACCCTTTGGGAAAAAGACTCTTAAATTAGATGGGTTGTGATTACGTTGTTTAAAATATTCCCTAACTTGCAGTAATACAGGGGTTGCTATATTTGCAGTAACTTCTCTAAAACTATCTATTATTAAAGTTTGCTCTGTACTTGTTCGTAATAAATAGTCGAGGCGACGTGCAAATTCACCTGCTCTAGATTTTAGTAAATGTAAAGTTTTAACAATATCCTTTTGTTGAATGCTAGCATTAACTTGACTGTTGAAGGTGGTGATAGCTATATCATTGCGAAGTTTATGAAAGGCCTGATTAGCCTTGTTGAATTGTTTGAATTCACTAGGATGCAGCCTTTCACCTAAACGTATCCAACGTTTTTTATAACGCAACATGTCTTCTTCAATAGTGTTACATTGCTCAAGTAGAGTTAATAGTAAGCGTCTGGTAGTTCGGTTAAAACTAATGAATTTGCATGAAGCAGCTAAACTAATATCTCCTTTTGATAAGGCTACAGTAAGCCTTAAAACGTCTGTGGCTGTTTTAAAGTGATGGTTAATATTTGCATAACTATCATTAGTACCTTTTTTAATAACGGAGGCAATAATAGTAGCCATGTTTTCTTTATGGGGGATACTTTCAGGTAGGTAATTTATTGCATTAGGATAGTTGTTAATAAACCAATTTAAATCCTCTTTATCTGTTTCAGAAAGAGAAGTTTTGGCTTGCATAAGATTGATAAATAGTGCTTTGAATTCTTGCTCTGTACCTAATTCAATAACTTGTAACTTGAGGTCAAATAATCTGGCACGATCATGAGCTTGATAACTTGGTAACCATTTGCCCTCAGTTAAATAATGAATAATGGCATTAAAATATAATACAGCTGAATCAGTATCCATAACTTGTTTTGGAAAATTAGGATACATTGGCTTATATTGTACATGTGCACCAATAGATTGCTTAAGGTGCTTAATAAGTTGCTGGTAAAAAGTTTTTAATTGCTCAATTGAATAGGTTTTTAAAATATTTATAATGGGTAAAGACAAAGAAAAACCTAATGTTTCTAAGTTTTTCAAGATAGTAGCAATATATTGTTCAATAGTTGGGTCACTATTATTGCTATTATCTAATAATATTTTTTGTTTACGCCGTATAAATATTTCATTATTCATTTCTAAAATAACCTATACATTTCCAATAAAGTGTTATTGAGTAGCCTCTTTCTTTATATCATA
>JBEBWU010000286.1:0-4043 GCA_040391985.1 Entomomonas sp.
ACTGGTTACCTTTGGTAAATCAACCTTTACCCCTTGGTTTAACATAGGTGCAGTTACCATAAAAATAACTAATAGCACTAACATTACATCAATGTAAGGTACTACATTCATTTCAGCAACAGGTTTACGTTTATTACGTCTAGACACCTTATTATGCCTCTTTAGTCGTTAAATGAATGCACTTTACGGTGTAAAATAGCTTGGAACTCTTCTGCAAAAGTTTCATAGCGCCCTAACAAAGTTTCTGATCGTGCTGCAAATCGGTTATAACCTATTACTGCAGGAATAGCGGCAAATAAACCAATCGCTGTTGCAATCAATGCTTCTGCAATACCAGGTGCAACGGTAGAAAGTGTTGCCTGTTGTACATTCGCTAATCCCATAAAAGCATGCATAATACCCCAAACAGTACCAAACAAACCTACATAAGGGCTAGTTGAACCTACTGTGGCCAAGAATGGTAAATGGTTTTGCAGTTTCTCTTCTTCTCTTGCAATAGCTACCCGCATTGCTCGTTGAGTACCCACAGTAATCGCATCTGGCTCCATACCTGGTAATTGGCTCAAGCGAGAGAACTCTTTAAAACCTGATTTAAAAACTTGCTCAACTCCACAATCAGGATCTGGGTCAGCTGTGACTTGACGATAGAGTTTTGAAAGATCCATACCAGACCAAAACTGATCTTCAAACTCTTCTAAGCCTTTTTTAGCTGTATTCATTACCTTACTACGTTGGAAAATAATAATCCATGATAGTAATGAGGCAGCTAATAATGCCAACATAATTAATTGCACAACCCAAGTTGCTTGTGAAACTAAACCCCACACAGACATATCATGAACAGTTGGCTGCACGGTTATCTCCTACACTTATTCAATAATTAATTTAAGAACTTATCTACAAAACCAGCAGGCAAAGGTTTACTTTTAAAAAGAACTTTGTCGATTAAAGTAAGCCTAATATCCCCCTCACAAAGTAATACATTGTCTCCATTTTCAAGTTTTCTATAAACTTGTTGGAAAAATATAAAACTTGCTCTTCTTACTTCCTTAATAGTAGCTGTTACTAACAACTCATCATCCAATCTACCCGGTGCCTCATAACGCAATGAGGCAGAATGCACAACAAACAATAAATCCTCTTTTGCTAATTCGTGTTGAGAATAGCCAAAACTGCGTAACCACTCAGTGCGCACTCGTTCCATAAACTTTAAATAATTGCTATGGTAGATGACGCCTCCTGCATCTGTATCCTCATAATAAACACGATATACCTGACTAAAAACTGGATTATTATTGTCGCTTTGCATTTTTTAAAAACCGTACTATTAGTAATGAATAAAAATAAATTATTAGAACGCTATTTTACTCATTAAATAGATCAGGAGTAGAGGATTCAACCATTTTCTTAGGAATATTTAAACCAAAATGTAAATAAGCATGTCGAGTGACCATCCGACCACGGGGAGTACGCATGATAAATCCCTGCTGAATCAAATAAGGCTCTAATACATCTTCAATGGTATTGCGTTCCTCGCTAATTGCTGCCGCTAAGTTATCTAAGCCAACAGGTCCACCATCAAACTTATCAATCATGGTTAACATTAATCGCCTATCTAAATGATCAAAACCACGTTCATCCACATCAAGCATATTAAGTGCTTGATCAGCCATATATTTTGTAATAATTCCTTGCCCCTTAACTTGGGCATAATCACGTACCCGACGTAAAATTCTGTTGGCTATACGAGGGGTTCCTCTGGAACGCCTAGCAATCTCATGAGAACCTTCTGGTTCAATAGGGATACCTAGAATCTTTGCAGAACGAGTCACAATAGTAGCTAGATCAGCAATATCATAAAACTCTAAACGCTGTACAATACCGAATCTATCCCTTAAAGGATTAGTTAACATGCCTGCTCTTGTGGTAGCACCTACTAAGGTAAAAGGAGGTAAATCTAACTTAATGGAGCGTGCTGCAGGCCCTTCACCTATCATAATATCTAACTGGAAATCTTCCATAGCAGGATAAAGTACTTCTTCCACCACGGGTGAAAGCCGATGAATTTCATCCACAAACAACACATCACCTGGTTCCAAATTAGTTAATAAGGCAGCTAAATCACCTGCTTTTTCTAATACAGGGCCAGAAGTACTTTTAACAGACACACCCATTTCATTAGCAATAATATTCGCTAATGTGGTTTTACCTAATCCTGGAGGGCCAAAAATTAACGTATGATCTAACGATTCTTGTCTACCTCTTGCCGCCTTAATAAACAACTCCATTTGTTCACGTACTACTTTTTGACCAATATAATCAGATAAAGTAAGCGGACGAATCGCGCGGTCTTGTTGATCTTCACGATCTCGAGCACCAGCAGCCAATATACGATCAGGCTCTATCATAACTAACCTTTACCTTTTAATGCTCGACGAATTAGTTCTTCGCTGGTTAACCCATCCTTATTTTCTACTGTTGCTACAGCACGACTTGCTTCCTGTGGTTTATAACCTAATGCAATTAAAGCACTCACTGCATCCATTTCAGCATTGGATGCTGGATTAGTCATCGCTACTTCAGCTGATAATGGAGTGGTTGCTTCTGTACCACCCTCCCAAGCCTTAAAGCGATCTCTTAATTCAATCAATAACCGTTCTGCCGTTTTCTTACCAACCCCTGGTACTTTTACAAGCGCTGCGGTATTTTGCTGACGAACCGTTTCTATCATCTCATTGACAGATAATGTGGACATAAGCGCTAATGCTAACTTAGGCCCTACACCATTGAGTCTGATTAGTTCACGAAATAGCTCACGCTCTTTCTTTTCATAAAAGCCATACAATAAATGAGCATCTTCACGAACTACTTGGTGAATATGTAATATCACTTTTTCATCAATAGCAGGTAGTTGATAATAGGTACTCATTGGCACTTCAACTGCGTAACCAACACCATTAACATCAATTAACAAATGTGGCGGTTGCTTTTCTGCCAAAATGCCATGTAAACGACCTATCAAAATAAACCTCTTTTATTACCACTACTAAAAATCAATAAGATTAGATATATCAGTAACATCTATATCTGGACTACCCATACAATCAGGACATAATTCATCATCGTAATAGTCTCCACCTTTTGCATAATTATTACAACTAGGCATTCTACAAATGTAGACTATTTTTGAACAAAAAGAACATTGGCATTTATCTCGACGTAAGGTATTTTCTTCTAAGACTTTAGGAACCATCAGCTTAAGACAAAAAGGACATTTTCCTTTAGGTTTAGCATTTATCATATGCTCCTACTCCCCTATTATTTCCTTATAACATTAAACGTAACCGACCACGTCGTCTTTTGGCTTTCTCTAATCCTAATGGGATTAAAGTTTGTCGATGGTGGGCATGGCATAAAGCAATAGCCAAGGCATCAGAAGCATCCACTTGTGGACGTTTTTCTAATTTCAGTAAATGCATAACCATTAACATTACTTGCTCTTTATCTGCCGCCCCAGAGCCAGTAACCGTTTTCTTCACTTGTCGGGCACTATACTCAGCAATATCCAAACCTTCTTCCGCACCTGCCACAATAGCAGCGCCTCGAGCTTGACCTAACTTAAGTGCTGAATCAGCACTTTTAGCCATAAATACTTGTTCAATCCCCATGGTAGTAGGCTGATAGGTTTGAATGACCTCACGCACACCGCGAAATATGGTTTGTAATTTATCGGCTAGATTCCCTTCTGGGGTTCGAATACAACCAGAGGCAATATACTCTGTCTTCTGACCAATCTCTCTAATCACCCCAAAGCCAGTAATGCGTGACCCAGGGTCAATCCCTAAAATAATTGTCACGCTACTACCTCTCTATCTTTCTTTATAGAGCTGTTGCTATACAGTTTTAGACGAGGCGGATGGCTAAAGACAGTACAACTAAAGCCGTTCAACAACGTATAAAAATGTAGGGCAATAGCTATACAACAATTAGTCGCCCAATTGCTCCATAATTTCATCTGCAATATTGGCATTAGAATAAACATT
>JBEBWU010000287.1:0-4039 GCA_040391985.1 Entomomonas sp.
TAAGAAAACAAGGAAGCTAAAAGAAGCGATGGCAGAGTTAGATGAAGCTAAAAGCAATCTAGCCCTATCCAATCAGAAGTGATCAATTAGTTTTTTAAAAAACTAATTTGTTATATAAACAAAAAGGATAGACTGTATAGTGTATCCTTTTTATTATTTTATAAATCATAAAACCTTTAAAATATAATACTAGATATAGATATTCCCCTAAGATATTATTGCAACCTATACCCTTATAGCCTGCTATATGCCATAATCAACAATCTATTAATTAAAACGAATATATCGTATATAACCTATTTTTTGAGTCATATTAATGGATCCTCGTAGTGAAGTACTACTCCGCCAAGCTGAGTTATTTAATGGTAAAACCTTATTAGCTGGTTTACCTGCTGATGAGTTACTAAGCAAACTCCCACAAGCAACAGGTTGGACATGGTTAGCCAGCGACTGGCAAGTGCTTAATCACCACTATCAGCAACGTATCCATTTAGCTACCACAGCGCCTACTACTAAGTTTCAGACAACTGTCTTATTCTTACCAAAATCAAAAGAGCTTACAGAATATTTATTACAAGCTTTAGCAGCTTGTACAGAATTACAAGGCTTGGTTTATTTAGTAGGTGAGAAAAAAGCAGGAATTGAACGAGCTGCCAAACAATTAGCACATTATGGCAAAACACGTAAATTAGATAGCGCTAGACACTGCCAATTATGGCAAGTACAAATCAATGAGCCTATTACTGTACCTAAACTACAAGACTTTGCCCAGTCCTATACTGTTAATGATCTTACTATTACTAGTTTTGCAGGGGTATTTAGTCACGGTCATTTAGATGTGGGTAGTCAATTACTCATTCAGCACCTTGATAAAATTCCTACAGGTAAAATACTAGATTTTGGTTGTGGTGCAGGTGTTATTGGTGCTTTATTAAAACAACGTTATCCACAATCTACTGTTTACTTACAAGATGTGGATGTTTTTGCTATTGCAAGTACAGAACAAACCTTAAAGAACAATAATTTAGAAGGTACTACCATTACTAGCGATGGTATTGATGCTTCTCCCAAAGGGCTAACTGCCATTATCACTAACCCACCTTTCCATCAGGGTATTCAAACCAATTATCAAACCACTGAACAATTATTACATTATGCTATAGACCACCTTGTTAAAGGGGGTGAACTACGTTTAGTAGCTAATAGCTTTTTAAAATACCAACCACTTATTCAACAGGCCTTTGGTAATTGCCAAGTAATGGCTGAAAATAATGGTTTTAAAATTTATAGTGCCTATAAGGTTTAATGCTTTACTAAAAGTTCTATCTTCCACCAAAAGATTTTTTCATTCTTAGTTAATACAGTTGCTCTTTGCTGACAATCCCGTTAGCAAATATGCTTATAAATAAGGATGATTTTTATGATAACAACAATACAACAATCTACTAAAACTTTAGTATGGGAAGATTTTCTAGGCGTTAATAGCCACTTTTTATGGCTATATGATTTTGCTACAGACCCAAGCAACCCACAATTATTTCGTGACAAAGTAATGGCGCGTGTTAATCTCTTAAAACAATTAGGTCTTACTTGGACACGTATTGATCTGCATTGGGAAACACTAGAAGCTTGGGGCTATGAAGGAGAAATGGAAGAAAATATAGGACCTTTTGAACAGCTCATTACTATTCTGGACGAACAACAAATAAAGACCGTAGTATATTTTGTTGGTAGTGCTTTTTGGCAAAGCACAACACCCTGCCGTTGGCCACATCCTAGTTTGTGCCCTAACTACGAAAAATATCCACCTAAAGATTATAATATCTTTGCTGAACATATGGCATGGCTAGCTAATCGTTTTCCTACTGTTGATGCATGGCAAGTATGGAATGAACCTAACATTATTGGCTACTGGGCGCCTTATCCCAATGTTACTCAATATACTGATATGTTAAATAAGGCTACAGCAGCTATTCATGCAGTAGACCCTAATAAATTAGTGATTTCTGCAGGTATTTCACAATTTGGTGATATTAGCTCACCTGCTAATAATATGATTCCCCAATTGATTAACAATGGTATTAATACCATTATCCCCTATCATCCTTACACCCAATTACCAGAGGGTGAAGTGGCCACTGATGATCAACACTTTACGCCTTATCAAGATGGTCAAGAGTTTATTACACGTACGCAAGCAACAAATCAATTAATAGAGCAAGCTAATTTACCTGCTATTTGGACTACTGAATGGGGTTGGTCAACCTATCAAACAGATAAAGAAGTACAAAACTTTATTACTGACCAACAACAGGCAGACTATATTCTACGTCGACTTTTATTAACAGCTGCACTAGGTGTAGATAAAACCTTTTTATTTGATTTATTTGACCTAGATACACGTGCCACAGTACGAGATAGAAGTTATGGTCTATTAAATTTAGATGGTTCAGCAAAAGTGGCTTACCACGCCTTACACAACCTAATTAGATTAACAGGCTCTAGCTTACAACCTGTGGCGTTACCCACAATTAACCAACCCTCTGCTAATCTATATACATTTGCTTGGCAACGTACAGATAGTAGCAAACTATTATGTTTCTGGAGTGCTGATAATTTCACTTTCCAACTGCCCACTATTACAAGTGCTGAGCTATATGACCCTATTACAGATAGTACAACCGTGCTTGCTAATCCTCAAGGTATCAGCGTAGCTACAAAGCCAAATCTACAAATTATTATTTACAGTTAATTGATACCGAAAAATCCTCTTTAATGAGAGGATTTTTAACTCTTTAGCACTTATATATCAATAACTTGGCTAAAATTCGAACGTTGTAATAAATAGATAGGATCCCCTCCAGCACTAATAAAAAATAAGTTACTACATGGCATATGTAGTGCTAATGCTAGGGTATCGCTATCAACCATATTACTAATTTTTGAGTTTGCCTGCTCCAACTCTACACCATTAATAGACCAAAACAGGCTTCTAAATAATCTCAAAAAAAATGTTGGCTCCCCATTTACACCAATAATAGCGCCTTTTTTTCTTATGATTCTTTGTACAAAATAGCGTTTTCTTTTATTAATTTGTTCACTATCTTCATAAATTGAAGGACTATGCTGTTTTTTACTAAAAGATTTACCAATAAGAGAAAGATTAGCTGGAAAAACAATAAACTTTAGTAAGTCACTTGCAATACAAGTATCTAAAAACTCTGTGAGTAATTCATCAGATAAGTAAGGAAACTCTCTGGTTAATGGTGGATTATTCCAATCTATACTGCCATAGCTATAAATCTCAAAAGCGAGAGGAAAACCTACCTGCTTATTTTGTTGAATACTCATTAACAATGCCTAATTGATTTAAGATCTTTATCCTTTACTTTATTATAGCTAAACTATTGTCCATTATTTCAATTCTATAATTATATAAGTATTTACAATGCAAAAAATTATTCTTCATCTTCATGCACTCACTGCTGTTATTACCATTAGTTTATTTATAGCACGTTTTGTTGGATTACGAATAGGTGCTAAATTTATGCAAAAGAAATGGGTTCGTGTTATTCCCCACCTTAACGACACCTGTTTATTAATTTTTGGTATTACCCTCGTAATACTTACCCAACAATATCCTAACCTATCAAATCACTTTTGGTTAACTGAAAAGCTATCCTTTCTAGTGGGCTATATTGTTTTTGGTTTTATGGCAATTAAAGGCAGAACTTCAGCGATACGCTATATTGGGTTCGCTCTAGCACTAACCTGTTTTGCTTGTATCGTTTATTTAGTAAAAACTAAAATACCCTTTTAGTGTTGATTATTAAGGTATTTTATTGATCAATAAAGTACCTTAAATTATTTTAAATGCTAACTTTTTTAAGTTAATTTGTTATTTTCTTAATGTTATCTTTTAGATTATTGTCATCTTTTTAATAAAGATAGCGTATAATTATCCCACTAAATTTTTCTACATCATAAATCCTAATAAAATTTATAATTTGCTTATATTTGGAGTATTGCATGTCACGCA
>JBEBWU010000288.1:0-4003 GCA_040391985.1 Entomomonas sp.
CAATTACAGTTAGCCAGTCAAGTACAAGCATTACAAATAGTTAGCCCATTAGCTACCCTTGAACGTGGCTATAGTATTGTAATGACTAAGCAAGGAAAAATAGTTCAAAATACGGATGATGTCACTATAGGCCAGCAGTTACAGGTTAGGTTAAATAAAGGGCAATTATCTGTACAAGTGGTTGATGATAATAAACTAGTAGATACATTACCCTTATTCGAAGATTAACTTATTAGCTTTGTAACCAGTTACTGCCATAACGGTTATATTGAATAGGCACTGCAATATCCACTGCTAGTTCCTCAGCGGCGGAACGTGCCCAAAAAGGATCTCTTAATAAGGCGCGACCAATAAATATCAGATCGGCACGACTATTCCTTAAAATTTCTTCAGCTTGAGAGGCTGTTTTTATCAGTCCTACAGCACCTGTCATTATACCTACTTGATTGCGAATTTGTTCAGCAGCGGGTACCTGATAGTTAGGGTAGTAGTTTATTTTTATGGGAACTACTCCACCTGAACTACAATCAATTAAATCAATACCCTGTTCTTTCATTTTTGTAGCATAAAAAAGTGAATCTTCTAAAGTTATACCTCCTTTAGCATGGTCCACACTAGAGATTCTTACAAATAATGGGTTATGCCAAATAGCTTTGATTTCTTCAATAATCTCACCTAATAAACGGTAGCGATTTTCAAGGTTACCGCCATATTCATCGGTACGATGATTAGCTAAAGGCGATAAAAACTGATTAATTAAGTAACCGTGTGCGGCATGTAATTCAATAATATCAATGGCTGCTTTTTGACAACGTATAGCGGCTTGTTTGAAGTCATCAACTATTTTAAGAATATCATTTTTAGTAAGTTCTTTAGGTATAACATCATTAGCTTGATAAGTAAGAGCAGATGGGGCGACAGGTGTTATAGTGGATACTTCTGATTTTCTACCTGCATGATAAAGCTGTGCTGCTACATGAGAGCCTAAAGAGTGTAATAGGTCAGCTAGTTCTTTAAGGCCATTGATATGGGCGTCATCCCAAATACCTAAGTTGCCGTTATCGCTGACTCTACCGTCTAAAGATATAGCCATTGATTCGAGCATAATAAGACCCACTTGCCCCAAAGCTCGACTAGCATAATGGATTTTTAACCAATCAGTTACTTCACCTGAATTGCTAGCACTATGCATGCCCATAGGGGACATAACAATACGATTTTTTAGACAAATATTTTTAATGATCAATGGTGAAAATAAGAGAGATTTCATAATTTATATCCCATGAAGTTATTATTAATATTTATCTTAATCGAATAGTGCTTTATTAAAAAGTACGCACATTTTTGTTATATAATATTAAAAATGTTATATAGTATATAGTTTAGTATCTAGTATAAAATATATACTATTGAGGGAAATTATGAGTAATATAAAACAGAAGAACTCTACTGAAATTTATCACTTTGCCTGTAATATCGCAGTGGCCATTGATGTTATAGGTGGCAAATGGAAAGGTATTATTGTTTATCATTTATTAGATGGTGCAAAAAGATTTAATGAATTACGCCGTACTATGGGCAATATTACGCAACGCATGTTAACACTACAGTTACGAGAGTTAGAAAGAGATGGGATTATTCATAGGGAAATTTATCGAGAAATTCCACCTAAGGTTGAATATTCATTAACTCCTCTGGGCGATTCTTTAAGGCCAGTAATGTCATTAATGCGAGATTGGGGTGAAGATAATAAACAAGAAGTTATTAATAATAGAATAGCCAATACTCAAACTGTTATTACAGATGAATAGTAGATAGTAATAAGCTTTATTTATAATACATAAATGAGTTCATAAGTTAGATGAATTAGTGCTACTTTTTTACCTTGTTTATCAACTCGTTCTTCAATATCAAAAGGTGTAAAACCTAATTGTTTATAAAGTAACAGTGCAGCAACGTTTTCATTAAAACAAGAAACCTGTACTTGATTTGCTTGGTAGTGTTCACGCGCCTTACGAATCATGGCTTTAATAAGGTATTTAGCAATTCCTTGACCACGTAATTTAGGATTTACAATTACATTGCCTATTTTACAGCAACCACCTGACTCCCAATGGTAAAAATCTGCAAAACCAGCTATTTCTCGCTCTTTTTCTATAATAGTAGGGTGAGTACGTTGATCAATTGCTAGAATTAACTGTCCCACAGTTAAGGGGTAATCTGCTTTAGGATAAAAGAAAAACAATTCTTCTGGTGTTTGTGGAAACTGACAAATGATTGCTAAATCATCAGGTTGGACAGGTCGATGTATAAGCATGATTACTACCCATAATTAAATTAATTGCTTGATTATACTCCTTTTATATCCT
The DNA here is from genome assembly GCA_040391985.1 of Entomomonas sp. GTDB lineage: Bacteria > Pseudomonadota > Gammaproteobacteria > Pseudomonadales > Pseudomonadaceae > Entomomonas. The sequence continues at coordinate 2,370 of JBEBWU010000288.1, forward strand.
TTTAACCTTCTTATGGCCCAATCGTAGTGATTATATGTACTAGCAATTAAATAAGCGCCTAAAATAGTGATGTATATGCGAGGATAATATTTATTAATAAATAATTTTTCTTCATTTAGACTATCAATTAATGCATGAATTTGTTGGTGTGATTCTGTGAGTTTTTTTAACGCAATGTCTAAAGGAGTAGTTTGATATTTTTCCCAAATTAGCTGATTTAAGTTAGGTAAGCTTTGCCATGTATAACCTCGTTTATTCACAATAGATTTGTTACTTAGTCTATCATGCTGATACCAGTCGATCACCATTAAGTGCCACTCATGTAAACGAGTAACTATATCTCTAATATTGCGATCTCTATTATTATTAAATGGAAAAGTAGCTAGTTGCTGTTCTTGTGAAAGATTATTGATAAGTCGTAGTAATTTATTAAAGCTGTCAGTATTTTGGCTTATTAAGGTTTGTTTATCCGTAGGTCTAGACATTACTTAATCCTTTTAATCATTATAGTACATAATATACTAGTAATTTTAATTTTTATCATTGGTTTTACAGAGAATGGGTTATGTATAAATTATGTTTTTATGTACCTGAAAGCCATTTACAGCAAGTTAAGCAAGCTGTTTTCAATACAGGTGCAGGGCAAATAGGTGATTATGCTGAATGTTGTTGGCAAGTATTGGGGAAGGGGCAGTTTAAACCACTAGAGGGTAGTAATCCCTTTATTGGTAAAGCTAATAGCTTAGAGTATGTGGATGAGTGGCGAGTGGAGTTAGTGGTGGCTGATGAATTGGTTGTTAAGGCAGTGGCTGCTTTAAAAGCAGCACATCCTTATGAAACACCAGCTTATGACGTTTGGCAGTTAGCAGATTTTTAATAATTATAAGCCACAATCAGAAGCGAAGAATAATTCTTCAGCAATAGGTTTATTGCCTTTTTCAGTAAATTGATAGCTTAAAATTGCACCACGTTGTAATAAATCACGGTAGCCTTCGTTTTTGCAAACACTTTCTGCTAATTGGCTTCTCATGGTATTTGGGAATTTACGCATTTCTTCTGCTTGTTTATCAGATACTTCAATGCGATTAATAAGGGTATTATCTTGTACAGTGTAGCCTTTATCTGTTAGATCATCATTAATTTTGCGAGGTATACCTTCACTACTTTTTTTAGCTACAGTTTGTAGGGTCTGATGTAAATTGTAGTCTTTTAAAGAAGCAGCATTTACCATAAAGGGTAATGCCAAGCTAACAATTAAAATACTTTTACGAATCATTGAAAATTCCTCTAGTTATATTCAAATTAACAATATTGTACATTATTCCTTAAATTAAGATCGTGTATAGCTGGGGAAGTTTTGCTATAATTTGCTACTTTATTTTTCAGTGTACCCTGCTTCGATCATATTTCCATGAAATTTATTATTAAGTACTTTGCTGAGATTACTATAAAAAGTACTCCAGTACGTAAGCAATTTGTTAATCAATTGGCCAAAAATATACGTTCAGTTTTAAAGAAACTGGACCCTAATATACGTGTGACTAGTAAATGGGATTATATCGAAGTTAATACAACAATGAATGACTTCGCTAGTAAAGCACAATTGATAGAAAAGTTAAGTTGTATTACTGGTA
>JBEBWU010000289.1:0-3985 GCA_040391985.1 Entomomonas sp.
TACTAAAGATTTGATGGGGGCAGGTACCTTTCTTATGAAAACGGATATAGGTAACTTGATAGGTGATTTACTGGTAGTAACTGATAACAGCGCTGGTTCCCATAAAATTTCTATTGTCAATAATGGAGCTAGTACAACAGACGGTACAGAGGTATTAACTGTCGTAGAAACAACCGATGGTATAAGTACTTTTTCTCTAACTAATAGAGTAGAGGCTGGTGGCTATGAGTACAGTCTGCTTAAAGATGGTACAAACTGGATACTCTACAGTGGTGGTAGATTATTAACTAGTTCCGCTAGTGCAGCTATTGGTTTTTTTAATACAGGCTATCTTTCCAACTATATTGAAAACCAAACTTTATTACAAAGGCTAGGGGAGCTTCGTAATCAATCTGAAGAAACCAACACAGGATTTTGGATAAGAAGCTATGGTGGTAAATTAAACTCATTTAGTGGACAAGGTGCACGTGGTTTTGATATGCCTTATGTGGGAACTCAAGGTGGTATTGATAATAAAATAGAGCTAACCAATGCCGACCTGATTGTCGGTGGTGTGGTTGGTTTTACTCGAGGTAACCCCAACTATGATGGCGGTAATGGAACCTTAAAAAATTACCATGCAGGCGTGTATGCTACCTATTACCATAACAATGGTATCTATGTTGATGGTTTAGCCAAATATAACAATACTCATAATCATTTTAGTGTTAATGATACAGCAGGAGCGAGAGTTAAAGGTACAGGTAAAACTCAAGGTTACTCTGTTTCAATAGAAACGGGCAAACGTTTTATGCTAAGTCAAAAAAAACAAGGTGCATATATAGAACCCCAAGCTCAAGTCACCCAAGGCTATCAAAATGGTGATCGAATCCATGCTAGCAACGGGCTTAGGATAGATCTTAAAAACTACAATACTACCCAAGGTAGAGCAGGTCTTAATCTAGGTTATCAGACTGTGGGAAAAGCGCCCGTTAATATTTATTTGAAAGGTAACTTTACTCGAGAAATAAATGGGCGTACGGCTTATAAATTAAATAACAGTAAGCACAAATATAGTCTCAAAAGTAATTGGAAAAGTGGTGGCATAGGAGGCAGTATCAACTTAAACAACAATCACAATATTTATGCGGATGCGGAATATACAAAGGGGGGACGGTTTAATCAGCGACAACTTAACTTAGGATATAGTTATAGAATTTAGAGTCGCTTAGGTACTTACTGATTTAACAATGATTAAATTGGTAAGTACTCATAATGAAAGGGCATTAAATGTTATAGTGTTTCTCAGAAATTTCAAAGAACTCTATATCAATTTGTTCACGTAATTGCCATAAAGGGAATTGATCATAAGGAGCTATTAAACAAATACCATAAGCATCAATATTCTTAATAAGTCGTGAGCCTTTTAATAATAATTGATAGGCCCAATAGTAACTAGATTGGTTAGGACGAAAACGAATATTGTGTTTTATTAACTTTTCTTTTAATAGTTGTCTATCCGTAATAATTAATTTATTAACCATTACTTGTTCAAGTAGGTTCTCTAAGCGAACCCACACAGCTTGTTGTTGTTCTTCATTATAAGTATTCCAGTCAATTATCTCGTAATCATAACGTTTACAGCCACGACAAACAGTATCACCATATACTGTGGAGCAAAGACCAACACAAGGAGTTTTAAGATAGCTATTTGGCATAAAGTCGAAGTTTTATTTCAATATAAATTGGCGTATTGTAAGGGAAATTCAATGAAGAATTAAAGTGATGAGTTAAATGAAGGGAAGATTTAAGAATTATGTTTACAATTAAAGCCAATATTAGAGTATCCCATAGATTTTTACGAATGAATACTAAATGTATCATTATAGGCGGAAATGATGACAAAAGTATGTTATGGGTTATTGCTGTCTCTCGTAGTGGTAGAAAAGTGGAAACATGGGTGAATGCCTTTGATCTAGGTAATTACAGACCACATTGGATAAAAGCAGAGTTTGGATATGGCTACTGTTATGAAACAAGAGAATAAGCCAAAGAAGTTTGTGATTATTTGCAAAGTACATTTGCCAATAAACCTATTAGACAGCATATTTTAGAGAGAGTAATAAAATGACTAAAAAACCAAAAACTTTAGAAGAGTGGAAAGCACAATTAACACCTGAGCAATTTGCTGTATGCCGTATGCAAGGCACAGAACATCCATTTTCTGGTAAATATTTTAAAGTACCAGCAAATCCTGGTGTTTATCATTGTGTTGCTTGTGATAATCCTCTTTTTGAAACAAGTACTCAATTTGAAGCAGGTTGTGGCTGGCCAAGTTTCTATCAGCCTATCAGACCCGACGCTGTAGAGGAAAGAGAGGACTTTAGCCATAATATGCACCGTGTAGAGGTGGTTTGCAGTGAATGCCAATCCCATTTAGGACATGTGTTTCCAGATGGCCCTCCACCAACAGGATTACGTTATTGTATTAACTCTGTAGCATTAAATTTTATTGAGAGTAAAAAGGTATGACAGTAAAACTAGCTGCTATTCAAGACGATATTACTACTTTACGAGTTGATGCTATCGTTAATGCAGCCAATAGTTCTTTATTAGGTGGCGGTGGAGTGGATGGAGCTATCCATAGAGTAGCAGGTAAAGAGCTATTACATGAGTGCCGTTTATTAGGTGGCTGTAAAACAGGGCAAGCTAAATTAACCAAAGGTTATAACTTATTAGCTAAATACATTATTCATACTGTGGGGCCAGTATGGCAAGATGGTCACCATAATGAAGCTGACTTGTTAGCAAGCTGTTATAGAAGTAGTCTGCAGTTAGCTTTGGATAATAAGGTAGCAAGTATAGCTTTTCCTTGTATTAGTACAGGTGTCTATCATTATCCAAAATTACAGGCTGCAGAAATTGCAGTGACTACTGTTAAAGAGTTTTTAAAAAATAATGAAACTTTACATTGTGTGGTTTTTTGTTGTTTCAGTGAAGAGGATTATTTGATCTATCAACGGTTATTAGATAGTCCTATGCCTTTGACTTTATAGCTTTTCAAAAAAATTACAGAGTATTTGTTATTATCTTAGTCTGCTGGAGGGGTTTATTACCTTCAATAAAAGTAATAAACCCTTAATAATGATTACCCTAGCGTTGGATAGTCAGTATATCCTTCAGCACCTGGGCTATAGAATGTATCTCTATCAGGTGTATTTAGAGTAGCATCCTGTTTAAAACGTTCTGGTAAATCAGGGTTTGCTAAGAAAGCACTACCAAATACCACAGCATCTGCCTTGTTGGTAGCAATATAATTTTCAGCCGTTTCTTTTGTTAGACCAGAACCTATTAAATAAGTATTATCAAATAATGGATGTAATAAGCCATGATAATCTACGGATGTGCCGAAAAGAGCCACATGTAAATAAGCAAGGTTAAGTGAGTTAATTTGCTTAACTAAATAACTATAGGTTTCTTGTGGATTATCATCATGGATATCATTAAAGTTCATTTCAGGTGATATCTTAATACCTACACGGTTACTGCCTGCTTCTGCAATCATGGCTTGTAAAGTTTCTATCACAAAGCGACAGCGATTTTCTACAGAGCCACCATAATTATCTTGACGTTTATTACTACCAGATGATAAGAATTGTTCTGCTAGATAGCCTGAAGCAGCATGTAGTTCAACTCCATCAAATCCAGCTTGTAATGCTAACTTTGTAGCTTGGCGGTATTCGTTAATAACCTGTTTTACTTCTGACTCGGTCAGTTCATGGGGTGTTACAAAATCTTGTAAACCTGTATCTGTCCAACTTTGCCCTGCTGGTTTAATAGCTGATGGAGCAACAGGTGTTGCATTATTAGGCAGTAATGAAGGGTGTGAAATACGGCCACAATGATTAATTTGCATAAAAATAAGGCCACCTTTTGCATGTACAGCATCTACAACTTTTTTCCAAGCAGCCACTTGTTCTTCATTGCAAATACCAGGGCTACGAAT
>JBEBWU010000290.1:0-3977 GCA_040391985.1 Entomomonas sp.
TACTATAACAATGCTAAGGGTCGTCCTAATAAAAAGAAATTTATTAGTAGAAAATTTGCTTACCATGGAATTACTTTAGCCGCAGGTAGTTTGACAGGAATTCCAGCAAACTTAAATGGTTTTGACTTACCATTGTCTGATCGTTTTTTACATACCCTTTGCCCTTATTATTATCGTGATGCTAAACAAGGTGAAACCGAAGAGCAATTTGTTGATCGTTTAGTGGCTGAACTAGAAGCACTGATTCAAAAAGAAGGCCCAGAAAATATAGCCGCTTTTATTGGTGAACCTATTATGGGAGCAGGTGGAGTAATTGTGCCACCACAAGGTTATTGGGAAAAAGTACAAAAGGTTTGCCGTAAATACGATATTTTAATAGTGGCTGATGAAGTTATTTGTGGTTTTGGTAGAACAGGTAATATGTTTGGTAGCCAAACCTTTAATATTGAGCCTGATATTATTACTGTATCAAAACAGCTTTCTTCTTCTTATCAACCTATTTCTGCAATTCTAATTAATGATACGGTTTATCAAGGAATTGCTGATGAGTCGAATGCTTTAGGTGGTTTAGGCCATGGTTATACAGCAGGTGGTCATCCTGTAGCAACAGCAGTTGCCCTAGAAAACTTAAAAATAATAGAGGAAGAGAACTTAGTAGCTAATGCAGTAGCTATGGGAGAAGTTTTAAGAAAGGGGTTACAGCAATTTGCAGATCATCCACTAGTAGGTGATATTCGAGGCAAAGGATTGATAGCAGCAGTTGAACTAGTAGCAGATAAACAAACCAAAGCACCTTTTGAAAAAGAAGGTAACTTAGGAAAGTACTTAAGTGATAGTGCTATGCAGCATGGTATGATTACACGCTCTATGCGAGATATTGTTGCTTTCTGCCCACCATTAATTATTAAAGAAAATGAAATTAAAATGATTCTAAATAGCTTTGAAAAAGCATTAGAAGATACAACAATTTGGGCAGCAAGCCAAAAGTAATGCAACAGGTTAAATTTATACCTGCTGGTTATCTTTATAAAAAAATTACAGAGAAACCAGCATGGTTAAATGCTGATATTGAAGATATATGTTCTGTAAGTAACTGTATTTCAGAAGATTTTACAAATTATATTAATTACTGGCAACATAATGGCTATTGGTTATTTGATAAACCAAACGTTATGAGTGGGATAGCTAGCGAGCAAGATATAAATTTGTCTGAAATGCAGTTATTTTATTATGAAGTCTATGAATTAGAATTTATAGAGACAAACGATGGTTCAAATTGGTGTCTTTTTGAAGCTGAGCCGTCGTTTATTACAAATGTAGCTATTCCTGATAATAAAAGTCTAAAAGGTTTTGATGTAGTTACTTTCTTTACAGGAAATGCAGCTGAATGTTCCCCACTTTCGTGTAATCACATAGCATCAGAGATTAAAGTAAACAAGCATTGTTTATTTAATACTTTTATTGAAGCTAAGCAAGCACTTGAAAATGGAATATTTAAACATGCAGAACCAGGACCATATCGAATTTTTGCTGTTTATAAAATAACTTAAATAGGGTTTTGTAGAAAAACTACATAACCCTTAAAATTTGGATTTTTTTCTAAATATTGGGGTGCTTGCCATTCACCATTTTGAATAATACCTATTTTAAAAGGAATGGTTATAGCTTGTAAGCTCTTTAAATATTGTTGATAGTTACTAATGGTGTGTTTGCCTTGGTAGGTTTGGAATACAACTTCATCTACAATATTAGTTAATTGATTGATTGAAACAGGATCACCATTACTTCCCCAATCTAATAAACCAGTAATACTTAATTGATATTCTTTAGGTAACCATTGCCTAACAGTAGTTAGAAAATCTATATATTCTGCTAATTGATTAGTTGCTACATCAAAATCAATTTGGATACCTATTACTTTAATATTATTTGATTGCCATTGTTTTAATTGTTTATTAAGTGTAATAAAAGTATCTTCTGACCAGTTTAATGTGTGAGCACGATAGACCAGCCATAATTGCTGATTCTCAAGAGAATAAATAGGGTTGCCTTGGTTAATAAAATGCGTTTTATTATTGTAATTAGAAACTATTTGTCCTCTTAGAAGATAGATCGTAGTAGCATTATTTAATACAGGCTGTGAGTGAATACCACTCCATAACCAAAAAGCGTCATAATCTTCTGCTTTTACCTTAGCAAAACAAGGAAAACTAACTAGTAATAAGTAAGTTATTACTAGTTTTACCAGTAAATAGGTTGCTGTTTTGCCCATAGTGTTTTTGCATATTTAGAATGTAGTAATTGGAACCATTCTTTTCGTTTAGCTAATGGTATATCTTGTCTATCACAATGATTATAACCACCAGCAAAACAACGAATGGCTTTATAAAGGGCATAAGCTTTATCTTCTTCTGTTGCTGTTTCGTCATTAATAACAAATTGATAACCCTTTAATCGTGAATATAAAAATTTGCCAAAATCTGTGGGATTATTTGTACCTAAACTACCTGTATTATTAGTATTATTTAAAGATGAAAAAAGCATATAACGAGGATAAGGTAATTGATAATGCTCACCAAACTCACCTAAACAATTTAATGCTTTAGCATCAGTAGGATTTAGCTTTAATACATTAGCTAGAATAATAGGAGAAGGGCAAGGGTATTCTGAATGACTAGGAATAGCTTCAGAAAATAAGGTTAAATTGGTTTGACCGTATTTACTGATATTACCCAAATAAACGTCATCTAAGGTATTTTTAGAAATTATTAATGAATTATCCGTTAAAAAATCACTGTAATTTTGAGAAAGTAAATCTTTATAAAGCAATAAATAAATCATCGTTGCTTTATCAAATGCTTCTAAATCATTATTAGAGAGTAATTCTTGTAGCTGGTTACGATTAGCATTTTTCCTTAATAAAATATAACGTAATTGTGGTGTGGTAATGGGAGATTCTTTAGTAAAAATACTGGTTATTCTTGCTGTTTTTTCATAATTTAGAGCAAGCCCTAATTCAACGAAAGGTTCCTGATAAGATTGTTTGGCCAGTTCTTTTAAAGATAACCATAACTTTTCTGCTGCATACGCTCTAGAACTATTTTCTAAAGCCATAGCCCTTAATACTTGGCCACTAAACTGAAGTGGCGTAATTGTTATCGTTTTATCTTCTATAATCAATTCTGGAATAAGAGTTAATACTTGCTCAGGATTAGCTTCTATATAGGTGTAATAAGTGGCTAATAGATAGTTATAAAGCTCAGGATTATTTTTGAAAATATTTTGCTGTTTTTCCAAGTCTTCTAATTTTATTTGGTTAGATCTCATTTTAAGAAGATCATATACCACTAATAATTTTGGTGTTTGTGATAAAGAACGAACAGTAGCAGGATTACTGTTAAAGTAAACTTTATTATCAATTTCTAAAATAAGATCAGCAACAGAATATCTATTAGATGAGGTTAAATTAATATGCCTTCTAGGATTATCTAATAGATTTTCATAACTACTAGCTAATGCAACTTGATTACCTTGTAACCAATAAATACGTCTTAACAAAGCTATTGTCGAATTAGCATATTTGCCCTTTGGGTAAAGTTTTAAGTAATTATTAAAAGCAGTACGACTTTTAACAATAGTGGTTTGATCAACTTTCTTTAAATCCAATTCAAACCAATTATTATAGGCAACAGCTTGTCCTTGATTAAGTAGCGTTCTAGCTATCATGTAAGTAGCAGCTTCTTTTACCCAAGGTTGGGCGGCTGTACTGGCAGCAGTAAAAAACTTTAAGGCAGAGGCATAATCATTTTTATAAAAAGCATTAGCACCTTGTAGATAATTAGAGAAATGTCTTGCTGTAAAACTTGGGTCAGCAGGAATAAATGAACTAATATCTGCTTTTGGATTATCGAATAATAGATAGCGAGCAAGTAGTAAATCTTTACGTTCTTGATCATTTAAACCATGAGTAGTAGCTA
>JBEBWU010000291.1:0-3972 GCA_040391985.1 Entomomonas sp.
CTATCCGCAGCACTAAGAGCCTTACGGATACGAATGGGGATTAACTAATGAATGTTCTTTATCTTGCCTCAGCATCCCCCCGTCGGCAAGCACTGCTTAAGCAATTAGGTATAACTTTTTCCGTTCTTAATACAGATATAGACGAAACACCTCATCACAATGAATTACCTGAGACCTATGTGCAACGTTTAGCTATTGCTAAAGCAAAAGCTGCTTTAACACAGCTACCAGACCAACAAAAGCAAACCGCTTGTATATTAGCCGCTGATACCACCGTTAGTATAAATAATGAAATACTTGGTAAACCCCAGTCACAACAACAAGCTATAAGCATGTTAGCTGAGTTATCTGATAAAACTCATAAAGTTTTTACAGCAATTACCTTATACTATCAAAATCAATTTATTAATCAGGTTATCACCACCGAAGTAACCATGCGAGCCATCTCTGAAGAAGAAGCTATTGCTTATTGGCAAACAGGGGAACCTAAAGATAAAGCTGGTGGATATGCTATTCAAGGATTGGCAGCTATGTTTATTGAAAAGATACAAGGTGATTATTACTCGGTAGTTGGTTTACCCATATTCGCTACAACCCAATTGTTGAAACAGGTTGGCATTTATCCACTAAATAAACAATAATTAATAGGACCACTCATGAGTACTGAGATTTTTATAAATGTCACCCCCATGGAAACAAGAGTTGCTTTTGTAGAAAACAGTATTCTACAAGAAGTATATATGGAACGTACCCTTAAACGAGGTATTGTTGGTAATATTTATAAAGGTCAAGTTATTCGTGTACTACCTGGGATGCAAGCTGCCTTTGTTGATATAGGATTAGACAAAGCTGCTTTTATTCACGTAGCAGAGCTTACCAATCGTGAAATTGACCAACCACAAGAAGAAGATATTACTAAACTATTAAAAGAGGGACAGCACCTAATAGTACAAGTTACCAAGGACCCAATAGGAACTAAAGGTGCTCGATTAACCACTCAACTCTCTCTCCCTTCTCATTATCTAGTGTATATGCCACAAACACAGCATATCGGTATTTCACTTCGTATTGAAGATGAATTAGAACGAGAACGGCTTAAACAACTAGTCACTGAATGTATTGAGGAGGAAACAATAACAGAAGGTGGTTTTATTATTCGTACAGCAGCTGAAGGAATAGCTAAATCTGAACTGTTAACAGATATTCGTTATCTCAATAAGCTATGGAATCAAGTAAAAGGCCATATTGATAAAGCTCAAGCGTCTTCACTAATCTATGAGGATTTACCACTCAATTTACGTATAGTACGTGATTTTATTAACCCAACCATTCATAGAGTATATATAGACTCACAAGAAACTTTTCACAAAGCTGAGCAATTTTTACAAGAATTTTTACCTGAGCTTAGTGACCGTTTAAAACTCTATATGAATGACCCTCCTCTTTTCGATATTTATGGCATAGAGCAAGAACTACAAAAAGCCATCGAAAGAAAAGTATCTCTTAAGTCTGGTGGCTATTTAGTAATTGATAACACCGAAGCTATGACCACCATAGATGTTAATACAGGTGGTTTTGTAGGACATAAAAATCTTGAAGAGACTATATTTAAAACAAATCTTGAAGCTGCCACAGCAATAGCACGACAGCTAAGACTGCGTAATTTAGGTGGCATTATTATCATTGATTTTATTGATATGGAACTTGAAGAACACCGTGATCAAGTCCTACAAACACTACAAAAAGAACTGGAAAAAGATCATTCAAAAACTAATGTACTAGGATTTACAGAACTTGGGCTAGTACAAATGACACGTAAACGAACTCGTGAAAACCTTGAACAAACACTCTGTGAACCTTGTTTCCAATGTCATGGTAAAGGCACATTAAAAACATCTGAAACAGTTTGTTATGAAATTTTCAGAGAAATCATGAGAATTGCTAGAGCTTATCCCACTAATCGTTATTTAATACTCGCTAACCAAAAAATTGTTGATCGTTTATTAGATGAAGAATCTAACAATGTGGCAGATCTTGAAACCTTTATTGGTAAAACCATTAGTTTTCAAGTAGAAAATCTCTATACACAAGATCAATATGATGTTGTTCCACAATAATGGAATAAAGAATGACACAGGGCAACCCGAAAATGACAACTAAAATACGCAAGCTAATCATTAGCTGCTTATTATTGTTATTGGTACTCGTAGCCCTTTATGTCAGCATTGCTAGGCAATTAGTTGTTTGGGTAAGTGACTATAAGTTTCACCTACAAAACAAACTTTCTGAAACGTTACATACCCCTGTCACTATTGGTGAACTAAAAGGTAGTTGGGATATTTTTTCCCCTACCCTGACGGCTTATAATGTTCATATTGGTGATCATGAGCAAAAACTAGAAGTTGATCAACTAACGCTTGAAATAGATGTTCCACAAACTATTTTAAATTGGCAAGTTCGTATTGCAACTGCTCATGGTGAAAATTTAAAACTACAAATTCGTGAAAACAAGCCTGATATCTGGTCAATTGGTGGTATACCCCGCCAAAAAGACCCTATTACACCAGAGATCGTTCTCTCACAACTACAACGCTTTACAAAAATATCTATCAGTAATAGTACGATCAGTGTTCATCCTTATAATTATCCTACGCGCACATTTACCCATGTTAACGCCACATTAACTCATTTTACAGATGAAAGAATGCGGTTAGATGGCATACTCTATATTAATGATGACAAACCTCTTATTCTTTCAACAACAGCTTCTATAGCCCCTGAAAACTGGCAGAATTTAAAGGGTACACTGTATGCTGATATCCCCTACCTTGATTGGCATACATGGCTACCTAAAGAAATTGAATTACCCCAACAGCTGAAAAAATTAACATTAGGTGGTCAGGTATGGGCCACCATAAAGAATGGTCAATTACGTTCAGCTACTATTGATACTAAAAATAGCCAACTAGTTGTTCAGCATGAAAAAAATCAAACTGTTGCAATTAAAGATATCACTATGCAAGCATGGTTTGATGCCTATCGACAAGAATATATAGGATTACAAGTTAAAGGATTATCTTTTACTATTGGCAAAACACCTTTTACAGACCTTGATCTACTATTAACACGTCGCACAATTGATGATCAACAGCAATGGAACGCTCAGGCTAATAGCATTAATATAGAGCACTTTATTCCCCCCATACTAGCACTAGCACCCCTTTCTAAAGACATACAAGAAGCGATTAACACTGTATCCCCTAAAGGTATCATCCAAAATGTAAATATTAAATGGCTACCTGAAAAACCACTTATTGATAGTTTAAGTTTTATAGCTGATGTTAAAGACATCTCTTTTAATCCTTATAAAGATACAGTAGGGGCAGGTAGTATTACAGGAAAAATCCAAGGTGGTATCAACAATGGTCACCTAGATCTGGATGCTGATAACTTTTCACTCTTTATCGCAAAAGTATACAGTAAACCTTGGCACTATCAGCATGCTAAAACTACCCTAAATTGGTCATTTGATGGTGACACAGTTAGTATTTTTAGCCATCTAATGCAGCTGAAAGGTGATGAAGGTGACCTAGTTGGAGATATGATGATTCGTCTTTATCCATATGATGGCATCAAAGACTATATGGATCTACGGGTAAATATTGCCAATGGCGATGCTAGCTATACTTCTAAATATATTCCTTCAAAGGCAAATATTGATCCAGAGTTAGTGCATTGGTTAAATACCTCTATCAAAAGTGGTGATATTGAAACAGGTTTCTTCCAATATCAAGGTTCATTAGATAAACGAACACCTTCCACAGCTCATAGTTTATTACTTTATATGAAGCCTAAAAATGCTGAAATTAATTACCAAGTACCATGGCTACCTATCAAACAAGTAGATGGGGAGGTTTTTGTAGAACCTTCTGGAGTTCGCATATTAGCTGATAAAGGCGTTATTAGTAATAG
>JBEBWU010000292.1:0-3968 GCA_040391985.1 Entomomonas sp.
GGCTTCTACAATTTACTAATCCATCCACAGCTTATTCTAATAGCTGTTTACCTAGCAGCCTTAATAATACACTTTATGTATTTTGGGATGATTTAAGAACCAATGTAACAGGTCAACCTAATGGTACTGTTTATTATGAAACCATTGGAGAAGCACCAGACCGTCAATTAATTGTGCAATGGACTAATCAATATTTTTATGGCTCTAATTTACCGATGGGTACATTCCAAGCCATTCTATATGAAGGCTCTAATGAAATAAAATTCCAGTACCGCAATCTATTCGATGATCGTAGTAAAGGTAATAGTGCAACCATTGGTATTCAAGGTGAAAATAAGTTAGTACAACAAATTAGTTGTAATAAAACCAATGCCCTTTCCTCTGAACAAGCTATTGTATTTACGCCTAATGAAACACTCACAGGCTATACTGTTAACACACAAGCTGAATATGACTTTATTGATATTTCAGGGCTTAGTGTTAGACCTCCTGTAGCCACCAGTCGCTATACTAAAACAGACTTACATTGGACATGGAGCCAACTTCCTACCCTTACCTCCTATGAAATAGAAATTCAGGATCAACAAGGTAATATCATTTTACAACAGGTTGTAGGTAATGTAGGTGAACTTACTTATAACACCAACTTAACCAATGGTAAAAGCTACAAAGCTAGAGTCAGAGGCAGTATTAACAATGGTGGTACATGGGAGTTTTGGTCAGGTTTTTCTTTACCTATCACAGTAGATACGGGTAAGCCACAAGTACAAATTGATAGCCTTTCTCGCTTAAACGACGAAACACTTAAAATCACTTATCAAGCTTCTGATGACATCAGTGGTCTTGCCGTAGTTAACTTAGAAATAGCCAGTGATGAAGCATTTAATACTATTCTAGTCACAAAACAACTTCCTGTTGAAAACACTACAGCTACTCTTACAGATATCAACCATAGAGGATCACTCTATGCACGTATAAATGCAGTTGACCAAATTGGTAATACTTCCGATTTTTCTAATATTAAATCAATAGAACTGTTAGCCCCTACCATTATAACTCCTGTAACCAACAGCAAGCTAAATCAAGTAACCGTAATGGTATCAGGTAAAGGTGAAGCAGGCGGTTTAGTACAACTTTTTCTTAATGGCCAAGCAGTAGGTTCTGAAATTGAAGTCGATCAACAAAATAACTTCAATACCACTATCACTTTACCCAATGAAGGTAACTATCAACTCAGTGCAACCATTAAAACTGATTCAGCAACCAGTGAACTAAGCAACCTTATTAGTGTTGAATATAAACTACCTATCCCCACGGCTAGTTTTATTACGCCAACAGAAGGTTTAACCTTAGTAGCTCCCACACAAATTGAAGTCAGTGCTATTGATGAACTAGCAATTAAACAAGTTGAAATCTATATCAACAACAGCAGAAAAACTACGCTAACTAAAGTTCCCTATCAATACCAATGGGATGTTAGCCAAGTTAAAAATGGTGATTACACTATTAAAGTTAATGTCATTAATAGCAGTAATAAAATGGTTACATTAACACGTCAAGTTAAGGTGAATATACAGCAACCTGAAATACCGCAAACTATTTATACAGGAGCAATAACTGATATTTCACCTAAAACAAGTTATGGACCACAGCCTATTACATTTACAGGGCACGCTATTTATCGTGCAGATGCTGAAAAAGCAGCTAATCTTCCTTTAACACTGTTACTAACTACTAATGGTTTCGATAAAACAATTAATGTAGTTACTGATGCATCTGGTGCATTCTCCTATATCTTTGAGCCACAAGCGCATGATGCTGGGCTTTATACCGCAATGGCTATTCATCCAAAAGAGTCAAAAACCTATGCACAAGGTAATTTTGCTATTAATCGCATTAAATTTGATATAACAGGTTATAACCTAACCACTGCTAGACACCTAGCAACCCCCATCAAAGTAACAGCTACCACCAGTGCTGGTGCAAGCAATCTTCATTGGCAGTTAAGAGCAGAAGATCAACCAACAGGTACCTTACCTAAAGGCATTGAAATTGATACCAGTGCCACCGTTAATATAGCAGCGGGTAAAAGTGCGCCCCTTATTATTAACTTCAAAGCAGATGATACAGCACCTGAAACAGGTACATTATTTTTAACTGCCTTTGCTACAGATTCAGGCGATTTAGAGCGTGGTAAATTCCAAATTAACTACCGTTTAACACCTGCCACCCCTGCACTCAATGTAACACCAACCTATATAGAAACAGGTGTACAGCAAGCAAGCAGCATTGTAGAAAGTGTCAAACTTACCAATAAAGGCTTAATTGCTGCTGAAAATGTACAAATTAAACTATTAGATCAAAACAACAATCCAGCACCAAATTGGGTATTTATTAGTAGTAAACAATTAGGCTCATTAGAGGTAGGTGAAACAGTAGATTTACAACTGACTGCACAACCAGATAGCAGCTTAGCAGATGGTATTTATAGATTTAATATTATCGTAACAGCAAGCAATGGTAATGGTGGCACGATTCCTGTTGCTGTATCCGTCACACAGCATGGACAAGGGTCTGTCATGTTTGATGTAGCCGATATCTACACAGCTACACTGGATGAAAATGGGCTACCTATTCAGGGTGTAGCTAACGTCACTATTAAACTGCAAAACGAAAATGTAGTTACCCAGCAATACCAATTAAAAACCAATCAGCAAGGTGTAGCTGAACTGAACGATATTCCGCCAGGTATTTATCGCTATCGTGCGAGTGCAACAGATCATATAGATACAAGTGGCATGTTAGTAATACGTCCTAATGTAACTACCAATGAACATATTTTTATGGAATATCAACTGATCAATATTGAGTTCAATGTTACAGAAACTACTGTTCAAGATGAGTATGAAATTGAACTAGAAGCAAGCTTCAATACCCAAGTGCCAGCGCCTGTTATGGTATTTGAACCCATGTCTATCAGCCTAAATGGCATGCAAGCAGGCGATGTAAAAACGGGGGAATTAGTACTAACAAACTACGGCTTAGTACAAGCAGAAAATGTGAAATTTTTCCCACCCGCTTCAGATACTAAATTCCACTACGAACTCTTAGCTGAAGTGCCTTCTACTATCGCCCCTAAAACAAGAGTGGTTATCCCTTATAAAGTCACAGCCTTAGCAAAACCTGCTTTCAGAATGGTCAGTGCTTTTAGTACAGAGACCACAAATGAAGATTGTGACTCTTACGTTAACTACTTCTCAGAAGAACATACCAGCGAATGCGCCAATGGCGATACCTCAAATGGCAGAAGCCAAGGTAACTACAACAAAGTAGCAGGTAAAAGCTGCAATACAGCCTCGGTTGGTGGTAGTAACAATATCGGTGGTGGCGGTTGGGGCTCAGGTGGCTTTGGTGGTGGTACATCAGGTGGTGCATCAGGTGGCTGGACAGGCGGAGGAACCACATCATCCCCTATTCCACTAACCGATGGTTGTACACCTGAGTGTGAGGGTGAGTGCTGTGAAGGCGAAGGTTCTCAACCTGGTAATCAATAACAGAATAATTTTCTATAGATTTAGATACAAGGAATCATCTTATGTTAGCTAAACAACATAAACGACACAAAATGAAAAGATCAAAGAAAACAACGATCGATTACATATTATCAATTGGGTTAGTAATTATGATGATTATTATCTCAATACCACAAACAGTATTTGCACAAGTTATGCCTAATTTTGCAGGCTCGGATGCTATGTCCAAATCTAACATTAAACTACCTAATGCAGAATATACAGAGAGCAGTATAGACCTTACCGTCAAAGCACAAGGTGGCGAAATAAAACTAAATCGTACTTGGACTAATAATCGTTGGTATATAAATCCAGTATGGGCAGATTTAGAATTTAAAGCCTATGAAATTAACAAAGCCCTATTTAGCATTAATAGAGCAGGCGTTATTTATTATA
>JBEBWU010000293.1:0-3966 GCA_040391985.1 Entomomonas sp.
GAGCTGGCTCTGTTATAGTAATAACAGCTTCTTCTGCAATAACGAGCCTTAAAGGATTTAATAAAGTTAAGGTTAATACAGGTATTAGCCAATAGCGCATAATTATTATCTACCCCAAAAATTTGTTTATTACCTTAACATATCTCTATTTAGATAGGTAATTAGAAAGAAGTCATAGAATATATATTTATCATATCTTCTTTTTGAAGATAGTAGTGTTTTTGGCCTGTCCATTGTCATAGAGCGTTTCTTGAGTTTTGTTACCTGTTTTATCCCAATGAGTAAATAATCCAGATAGTTTATTATCTTTATAAAAGGACTCTGTGCTTTTTATGCCATTATCATACCAGTAAGTCCATTTGCCTTGTTTATTCCCCTCTATATAATGTCCTTGTTGACGTAAGTTTCCATTATTATGCCAAGCTGTAAAATCACCATGTAATACACCTGCTTTATAATTTTCTTCTGATAATTTGCTGCCTGTTCTTGACCAATAGGTAAATTTTCCTTCTTTTTGATCGTCTATATAATTTTCTTCTGCTTGGATTTGACCATCTATGTACCAAATATAAAGAGTGCCATTTGTTTTACCTGATTTTCTGGTTTCTTGATACTGTTTCTTTCCGTTTTCATACCAACTGCGCCAAACACCTTCTGGTATTCCCTTAATATAACTCCCTTCAAATTGTTTATTGCCATTTTTATGCCATAAAGTGGAGGTGCCTTCTATTTCTCCATCGATGTAGTAAACCTCTTGTTGTTTCTGACCATTCTCATACCAAGCTATAGATTTTCCTTGTGCGTTACCATTTATTAATGTGCCTATACTGTATTTTTGGCCATTAATATACCAGCGCTTAAAAGGGCCATTAATATTTTTAGGGTAACCATTAAGCATAGTTGAATGGTCTTTTAGTAGGTAAGGATCAGTATATTTATTATCATTGGCAGTATAAAAATCTTGTACAGCAACTTGACCATCAACTAATGTTGCTAGGTATTTACGATAGAAACCATTATGTATTTTATAAGGTGCAGGATTACGGTTACGGTCATAATAACTAATAATAGAGTTTACTTGATATGTTTTATTTGCAAGTGATTCATTTGATTCCGCCAGAAGATTGGTAGCAGAGCCAAATAATAAGATAGTTAGCAATAAAGCTAATTTATGCATTTTAATATTAATCATGCAGGCAGAGCGTTATTCAACACCGCAGTTTATGGTTGTTTCATAAATTTTATCTGAAAAATTGAAAATATCCTTTTCTGAAACTTGTTGTTTTATAGATTCATCTTTATTAATGGCGGCAATAAAAATTTTCCAATCTTTTTCAGTAAATGTATCTACCATGTTGTTGGCAATACAGTCACAATCCTCTAATTTATCCAGTTGACAGTGTTTAAATGCATAGGCTTTCATCTGTTCTTTATTATTGACTTTTAGGTCATCAGCAAAAACATTGGCTACGCATAAACAGAGTACTACGGGATAAAGATGGATTTTCATTAAAAATTCCTGCCATACAAACTGAATTAAAATTATTTTATTATTGAATAATAATCAACATTATATAATTGGCTTAGTTCACAATAAAATAGATATAGATTAAATAATTAATTGTTAACTGTCGCCACATATTTAATACCATTATTTTGTTGTTTTAGAAGATTTAGTGCTTTCGGTATATCTGTAAAACTCATAACCTCTATTTGTGGTAATGATAATTCTTTTCTAGCTATTTTTAATAATAGTTGCTCACCTGCTGTGACTAATTTGCTCCATTGTTTATCTGAGCCATGTACATGAATTGAAGCTAGTGCTATTTCATGCAGTGAAATGCTTGTAGTAAATGGTGGTAAAGGTGCCTGTTCAATACGGTCTTGTATACAAACAAGATGTCCATAATAGCCTAATAGGTCAGCTAAGGATTTAGCACTATTACCATTAACAGTATCATAAATACTGAAGATATTTTGTGAACCTAATTGTGAACGTAATTTGTTTCGCCAATCTGTATCTCGATAATCAAAGGTGCTAATTACGCCTTTGTTGATAAGTTTATCGTGGTGAGAAGGGCTAGCTGTTACATAAACCTTAGCTCCTATATCAACCAAAAGTTGCGTCAGAATACTACCAACAGCACCACCAGCACCGTTTACTAAAACATTTTCTGCTTGTGGGTTAGGTGTTTTTTGTAATGCTTGCCATGCTGTTAAAGCGGGACAAGGGAAAGCGGCAGCTGTTTCATTACTAATTTGATCGGGTACAGCAATTAATGCTTTGGCATTGACAATAGTATGGCGGCTAAAGCTACCATTAAAGCGTAAATCTGTATGGTAAGTGTAGCGTGTGCCTAAATGTATATGCTGGGCATTTTTACCTACCGCAACAACAACTCCCATACCATCAACACCTGGTATTTGGTTTTTTTGCCAAGCATCACTTAAGCCAGCCATTAGTTTCCAATCTACAGGGTTAATACCAATGGCATGATTTTCAATTAACACTTGATCATCTTTTAAAGAAGAAATGGCAGTGTTTTGTAACATAAGATCATCAGGATTTTCACTTTGTTGCCAATGCCAAGCTTCTGTTTCTGTAATCATCTGATTTCCTAAACGTAGATAAAAAATTATTGATTGGATTGATATCATTTAACTAACAATGATAGTTGATATATCGTCAATAAATGGCTGGTAAATTGTAACTAAGTACGTTAACTACTATTTTCACTGATTGATTTATGTTAAAAATAAAGGAAAGAGGCAACCTATTTAGTAGAAGTTAGGAAAATATGACAGCTTATAGCAAATCATCGTCATCTATTTGGCAGAAAATTCGTAATTTATTTAGTAGTGGCTATGAGAAAGTAGCTGCACAAGAGCTACAAATAGCCAGTACTATGCGTAATAAGTTATCAGGTGTTGGTTATACCCTTACACGTCTTGTGTTTTTTGTAGTTAAATTAGCTACAGTAGTCATTTTATTTTGGTTAGCACTATGGTTATTTGTTTTTATGATGATATGGATAGCCTTTAAATTTATTACATTTAATAGAACGGCTAAGCAATACTATAAAACAGATGAGTTTTCTGCAAAAAATAGTGATAACAAGCGCTCTAATACCTATGATAATAATGGTAATTTAATAGATTAATAGTTTTATCCTATTCTAAAATTATTATGTTTTTTGATTGTTTATCTACAAAAATATTTGTTTGCTATGGTAATTAGAAAATATTAATAGCTACTATGAAGATATTTATATTGTTGTTAATAATTATAGTAAACTTATCATTATTTTTTGATAGATTTTATAGATGACCGCAACACAAACAACTGAGTTACTGCCCAGTTATCGTTTTTCTGTAGCCCCCATGTTGGATTGGACTGATCTCCATTATCGTTATTTTATGCGCGGTCTGACTAAGCATGCGTTGCTCTATACAGAAATGATCACTACAGGAGCATTGCTTTATGGTGATGCAGCTAGATATTTAGCTTATAACCAAGTAGAACATCCATTGGCTTTGCAACTCGGTGGAAGTGTTCCTAGTGAGTTAGCAACATGTGCCAAAATGGCTAAACAATGGGGTTATGATGAGGTTAATCTTAATATAGGTTGTCCTAGTGATAGGGTACAAAATAATCTAATTGGCGCTTGTTTAATGGCGCATCCTAAGTTGGTGGCTGATTGCTTTAAGGCTATGCAAGATGCTGTTGACATTCCTATTACTATAAAACATCGTATAGGCATTGATGGTCGAGAGAGTTATAGTGAGTTAGTAGATTTCGTTGGACAAAGTGTGGAAGCAGGTTGCCAGCGCTTTATCGTACATGCTCGTATTGCTATTTTAAAAGGGCTTTCTCCTAAACAAAATCGAGATATTCCACCTTTGCGTTATGAAGTTGCAGCACAGCTTAAAAAAGATTTTCCCAATACTATTTTTATCTTAAATGGT
>JBEBWU010000294.1:0-3965 GCA_040391985.1 Entomomonas sp.
GTTACTTTTATTTATAGAGTTCTTGGCCTTTATTTCTATTAAATCTCCATATAAAACTCATCATTATTTCATATAACTAACTAATAATTTCTATAACAAATATAGGGAGTTTATAAGGAAAAATAATGATTAAATTTTTAGGGGTATGGTTGGTATTACTGGGTGTTTGTACAATACCAGCCATTATTTTAGGTAGTATTTTTCATTATTATATAAAAATTTATCGATTAAATTATTTGTTAGTGCTATTTATTACTATTGTTGCTATTGCTTTAGCTAATGCATTAACTTTCTTCTTAATATTATATTCTGGAGGTAAGTTTGAGATATATTGGCTCTATTTAGGTATTATGGTTAGTGGGATATGCGGTTTTGTCGCTTCTTTAATAAGAGTTATTTGGCTAGATATAAGAAAGATTAATTTAAATAAAGGCAATGAGGTTGCTAAAACTATTTTATTTTTTAATTTCAGTGCAGCAACTTTAATTGTAATAATATTAATTATAGTTATATCAATTTTTTAGGAAAAATAATTTTTTATCATGTTTGATTCAATGGAAAGTCACATTTATTTACTAACAATATGTTCTAGTTTTTTAATATTAGCCATCATAAATTCACTTATTTTTTATAGTATTGTAAAAATAGAGAAAATTAATGTAAAAGGTGTTATTTTTGCTTTTACTAGTATTTCTGCCATTTTAATAGGGTTGTTTTCGGCTATTATTTCATCATTTAGTGATGTTTATATTGTATTATTCTTTGCGTTTACTGGTGGACTAACGGGTTTAATTACATCTTATGTAAGAAAACAAGAAGATATTATTAATGGCTATTTTGAATTTTTTAAAACAGTTGTTATTTTTGTGATGATTTTTATTATGTTAACTCTATTTACTGCATTTTTATCATTGATTATTATCTTTATTTTTGGTGTTTTTGGAGATTCCTAAAAAATTACCTTATATCATGTGCGCCGTTTTTTAGGGCTATTTTTATCAAGCTCTCTTAAATAGGTCAGTTTTTCTTTAATTTTAGCTTCTAAACCACGTGGGGTTGGATAATAGAATTGTTGTGGTTCTATCTCTTCTGGGAAGTAGTCTTCGCCAGCAGCAAAAGCATCAGGTTCATCATGGGCGTAACGATATTCATCACCATAACCTAATTCTTTCATTAGTTTGGTAGGGGCGTTACGTAGATGTAGTGGAACATCGAGTGAGCCATATTCTTTAACCGCTCTTCTAGCTGTATTATAAGCCATATAGACTGCATTACTTTTTGGGGCAGAGGCTAGATATACAATTGCTTGTGCAAGTGCTAATTCTCCTTCTGGACTGCCCAGTCTTTCTTGTACTTCCCATGCAGCTAAACAGAGATTTAACGCTCTAGGATCAGCATTACCTATATCTTCACTGGCCATACGCACAATACGGCGTGCTAGATATAGTGGATCACAACCACCATCAAGCATACGGCATAACCAATAAAGTGCCGCATCAGGATTTGAACCACGTACTGATTTATGAAGGGCAGAAATTTGGTCATAAAAAGCTTCACCACCCTTATCAAAGCGTCTTAAACTGTTGGTAAGTAAGTCCTGTAATAACTGTGTGGTAATTATGCCACCATCTTCTATTAAATCAGCAGCATTTTCTAATAAATTAAGAACTCTACGGCCATCACCATCAGCGGCTGTTAATAGCAGTTGTAAGCTATCTTCAGGCAATTTGAGTTGTCTATTACCTAAGCCTTTTTCTTCTGTTAAGGCTCTTTCGACTAGTTTTTTTAATGCTGGTTCATCTAAAGGTTTTAATACATAGACACGAGCTCGAGAAAGTAATGCATTATTTAGTTCAAAAGAAGGGTTTTCAGTGGTAGCACCAATAAAGATAAAAGTACCATCTTCAATATAGGGTAAGAAAGCATCTTGTTGGCTTTTGTTAAAACGATGTACTTCATCCACAAAGAGTAAGGTAGGTTTGCCATAAGCTAACTGTTGTTTAGCAATCTCTACTGCTTGACGAATCTCTTTAACACCTGAGAGTACGGCTGAAAGGGTTTCAAAATGTGCATTGGAGACGTTAGCGAGCAGCTTAGCAAGGGTCGTTTTACCAACACCTGGCGGCCCCCAAAAGATCATGGAGTGTAATGCTCCATGCTCTAGGGCATCTCTTAATGGTTTACCATGAGCAAGCAAATGCTCCTGTCCAACATATTCGTCTAGATTAGTTGCTCTTAAGCGAGCAGCAAGTGGTTGAACAGGTGAAGTTGAATTTGCAAATAGATCCATCTTTACTCTTCGATAACGTCAGTACCTTCTGGTGGATCAAACTTAAATAGTTTGCTATCAACAGGTACATTCATTTTAATATTTTTAAAGGTAATATTAGTACGTTGTCCTACATTATCAACTAGTTGCATACCATTAACGGTCTTATCGTTAAAAGTTAGTGTGAGGCTATTAAATAAACTTTCTTTATCTTTAGGCACTAATACAAAAGATTGTGATTTACCTGTTGTTTTAGAGGAGATTTTAAAGTTCTTTTGAATTTCTGAAACATTACCTGATAAAAGTAGAGCAGGGGTGTGGCTCATACGTTGATCCATTTTTTGAATGGTCAATTGCATTAAATCAGGATCATATAACCAAATTTTTTGATTATCAGAAATTAATAGTTGTTCTTGTGGAGCACTGGTATGCCAGCGGAATAAACCAGGTCTTTTAAGTGCTAACTCTCCATTAGTTTCTTGTAAACGAGTACCTGTAGCATCTAAGGTGACTTGGGTAAAATTCCCTGTCATACTTTTTGCTTGATCAAGTAGTTTAGAAAGTTCGTTAATACTTTGTTGTTCTGTTGCTGCCATTGCCACATTATGGAAAGCAAAAAGGGTAATAGCAGTAAAAAAGCAAGTACGTAAAATTTTCATTCAGTATCCTATTAATCACGGACAGGAGGTGGTGCTAGCACTTCCCGTGAGCCATTTGAACTCATTGCAGTTACAACACCTGCATCTTCCATTGCCTCGATCATCCGAGCAGCACGGTTATAGCCTATTTTAAGCTTTCTTTGTACAGATGAAATAGAGGCGCGTCTCGATTCTGTAACAAAACGTACAGCTTCGTCATAAAGTGGGTCATCATCTTCAGTAGAACCACTGTCGCCATTGCCATCTGAGTAACCATTAGACTCTTCAATGCCATTTAGAATAGCTTCTTCATAATCTGGTTCACCACGTTGTTTCCATGCTTCTACTACTCGATGTACTTCATCATCAGAAACAAATGCACCATGAACACGAACAGGTAAACCAGTACCAGGTGGTAAATAAAGCATATCACCATGACCTAGTAATTGTTCCGCACCACCTTGATCGAGGATAGTACGCGAATCAATTTTACTGGATACTTGGAAAGCCATACGAGTAGGAATATTAGCTTTAATTAAACCAGTAATTACATCTACAGATGGACGTTGTGTGGCTAAAATTAAATGAATACCAGCAGCACGAGCTTTTTTAGCAATTCGAGCAATAAGCTCTTCTACTTTCTTGCCTACAATCATCATCATATCGGCAAATTCATCTACCACAACGACAATAATAGGAAGATGTTCTAGTAAGGGTGGCTCATCATCCATTGACTCACGTTTATAAAATGGATCTTCAATACCTTCACCAGCATCCAAAGCATCTTTAATCTTACGGTTATAGCCAGCAATATTACGTACACCCATTTTTGCCATTATCTTATAACGGCGTTCCATTTCTGCCACACACCAACGTAATGCGTTAGCCGCTTCTTTCATATCAGTTACGACAGGGCAGAGTAGGTGAGGAATACCTTCATAGATTGAAAGCTCTAGCATTTTGGGGTCAATCATAATTAACCTAGCCTGTTCAGGTGTAGATTTGAACAGAATAGATAGAATCATCGCATTAACACCTACAGATTTACCAGAACCTGT
>JBEBWU010000295.1:0-3957 GCA_040391985.1 Entomomonas sp.
TACATTATCAAAATTAAGTAATGGTTCACCCATTCCCATTAAAACAACATTAGTAATAGCACGATCAATTTTTCCTGGAATTGTTCCAAACGACTTATTGGCAATCCAAACTTGCCCAATAACTTCGGCAGCCGTTAAGTTACTGTGAAAGCCTTGTTTACCTGTTGAACAAAAACTACAGTCTAAACCACAACCTGCTTGAGATGAAACACAGAGCGTACCACGGTTATTTTGGGGAATATATACTGTTTCAATTAAATTACCAGAATCAACTTTGATAACCCATTTACGGGTACCATCAGTAGAGATATTCTGGCTAATAATCTCTGGGCCACGTATTTCTGCACGTTCTTTTAACTTTTCTTTTAATACTTTGCCAAAATTAGTGATATTATCAAAATCATCTACACCAAAATGGTGTATCCACTTCATTAGCTGCCCTGCTCGAAAACGTTTCTCGCCAATTGACTCAAAAAAGTCCTCTAGCTGCGACTGAGTCAGTCCCAGTAAATTTAACTTATCAGTCGCATTACTCATAAATAACTACCTAACATCAACAAAATTAGCGAATACGCGCACATACTTCAGTAGCAGCGAAGAAATAGCTAATCTCACGAGCAGCTGATTCAGGAGAGTCAGAACCATGTACCGCATTTTCATCAATAGACACAGCAAAATCAGCACGAATAGTGCCTTTATCTGCTTTTTTAGGGTCTGTTGCGCCCATTAATTCACGATTTTTAGCAATTGCATTTTCACCTTGTAATACTTGCACAACTACAGGGCCAGAAGTCATAAAAGATACTAAATCTTTAAAGAAAGGACGCTCTTTATGCTCTGCATAAAAACCACCTGCTTCACGCTCAGATAACTGTACCATTTTTGCAGCCACTACGCTTAAACCTGCTTTTTCAAAACGGCTGATAATTTCACCGATAGCATTCTTTGCAACGGCATCAGGTTTAATAATAGAAAGGGTACGTTCAACAGCCATAAAAACTCCTAAAAATAAATTAGACTTAAAGTGATTAATTATACTCAAATTATTAACACAATCCTATAACTAAAACACCACTAATGTAACAAAATGACAAATCCTGTGATTTACTTGTTATAATGGATCTATCGATATTTCCTGATTTATTATACCCTTGTTACAACAATGCACCAACTATCTGTAAATTTACTTAGTACTGATCAATTACTGTCACACTTACAAGCTGTTATTGAGCGCTGTTATCAAACAGCAGAATCTTTCTTTAAGTGCTCTTTTGCAAGGCCTCAAGTACAATTGAACTTAAAAGGTTACAACGCAGGCACAGCCACACCACAAAAAAATCTATTACGCTTTAATAAGCAACTATTGCTTGATAATCAACAACATTTTTTAAAACAAACAGTTCCCCATGAGGTAGCTCATCTTATCGCCTATCAAATTTTTGGTTTAAAAATTAAACCCCATGGCAAAGAATGGCAACTGATTATGCAAAAGGTCTATCAGTTACCTGCGGAGCGTTGTCATCACTATACTGTAGCAATAAAACCAAAACGTTATTTTATTTACCAATGCCCTTGTAACAAACAACATCCTTTGACTATTAGACGACATAATGCCATTCAACAAGGCGCACAGTATATTTGTAGATACTGTAAACAAACTTTAACCTATACCCACAAGATTAATTACCAGTAATAAGTAAATTAATCATTTCTTAACGAAACATTACAAAAACTAACATTTTTTTGGTTATACTAAAAAAAACTATTATTGTATAGCGCCTGATTTCACCTGTTAACTGATAAAAATATAATTATGACATTTAGAAAAGACATAAATGGATTACGTGCTTTTGCAGTACTTGCTGTACTGTTGTTTCACTTTCATATTACCGGTTTCAGTGGTGGATTTTCTGGCGTTGATGTCTTTTTTGTGATCTCTGGTTATTTAATGACAGGGATTATTTTTAGCCGTATTCAAAAAGATAACTTTTCAATTATTGATTTTTATATTGCTCGTGCCAAACGCATTATTCCTGCATTAGCTATCTTATGTATCATATTAATGATATTAGGCAATTTCTATTTATATCCAGATGACTATAGAGGTCTTCTAAGAGATGTAAAAAATAGTTTATTTTTTAAATCTAATATATCTTATGGCAATGATTTCAACTATTTCAGCACCCCACCCCAAGAAAATTGGCTACTACACACGTGGTCATTATCAGTAGAATGGCAATTTTATATCATCTATCCAATTTTAGTGGCTTTACTTTGTAAATATCTGAAAGAGCCAATCACAAAAATAATACTAATAATTATTACACTAGTATCTTTTATTGCTGCCAATATACTTGTTTATCAAAACCCGACCTCCACTTTCTATCTTTTACCTACTAGAGCTTGGGAGATGTTGGCAGGTGGTTTG
The DNA here is from genome assembly GCA_040391985.1 of Entomomonas sp. Lineage (GTDB taxonomy): Bacteria > Pseudomonadota > Gammaproteobacteria > Pseudomonadales > Pseudomonadaceae > Entomomonas. The sequence continues at coordinate 2,429 of JBEBWU010000295.1, forward strand.
GTTTTCCTATTACCAATAACCTTAACAAACAAAACCCGCTTTAGCTTAGCCATTGCAGGTTTATTATTAATTATTATAGGTTTCTTTTTTATTACTGAAGGAACTGCTTGGCCTAGTTATTTAACTTTAATACCTGTAGTAGGAACAATGTTGGTTCTCTATGGTCATACAGAATTATTTATTACCAATAATAGTGTGGCTCAATTCATTGGAAAGATTTCTTACTCACTTTATCTATGGCATTGGCCTATTGCTGTATTTCTATATTATTGTGGCATTATTAATACAAATTTTTATGTAATTATTGGTATTATTACCTCTTTTGTGATGGCCAGCCTATCTTACTTTATTGTTGAACAATTCTTTCTACGTAGAAAAAATAGTCGTCGTGTCGCTGTAATAAAATACTCTACTGTCATAATTTTGTTAGCAGGTATTGTATCGCCATCCATTGCTTCATTAGTAAAAAAATATCGCTATGACGAACTAACAGTGAAACAAGAACAAACAATACTTCCATCTGATAAACAATGTACTGTTATTGATAAAGATATAACTGATTGTGAGTATGGAAAAGGACAAGCAACAGCTATATTAATTGGTGATAGCCATGCAGGTGCACTCACTACTGCTGTATATTTAGCCAACCCTCAAAAAACAATTATATGGACACGAGCTGGCTGCCCAATATTGGACACTGATTTTAGATTTAAAAATGCTAGTGAAACCGCTATTTGCCAAAAGTATACTCATCGAGTTTTTGATCATTTAGAAACTAGCTATGCTGATTTACCAGTAATTATTGCTAATCGTGCTAGTCTATACCCAGATCCAGCTGATATAGGTGGTCACTTTGTACTCTTACCTAATATTAATAATAATAATCGTGAAAAATACTTGCAAACCTATCGTTCAACATTTGTAGACACTATATGTAAAATCAAACAAAAGCACCCAGTTTATATTGTTAAACCCACGCCAGAAATGCAATATAATGTTGTTAAAAGCTTGCAAATGCAAAAGCATTTTCTAAAAACGCCAACAGATATAACATTACCCATTGAAGACTACTATAAACGCCATGAATTTATACTCTCTATTATGACTGATGCAGAGCAAAAGTGTGGAGCTCACTTACTAGATCCAATACCTTATCTATGTCCTGATGGAAAAGACTGTATAGCATCTGAAGGAGGCATACCATTTTATAGCGATGATAATCACCTTAATTATGAAGGAAGTAAATTATTAACACCTCTTTTCAAGGCTGTTTTTACCTCCCCTTAATTAATAATGTATATATCAAAAATATAACTTAACAATTAGCAAACTGCTTATACAGGGTGTAAATTACTGTAATAGTGAATGTGTCACTGATTTTGAAAATATATTAATCTCATAAAAATCAAACTACACCCAAAAACCAACCATAGCTATATGTTGTTTTAGAAACAGCCAACCTATTAATTCCTATACCTGAAAACTGCATAAACTATGCTAGCGAAAAATTTTTAAAAGCTAATATACGT
>JBEBWU010000296.1:0-3951 GCA_040391985.1 Entomomonas sp.
CACGACCTCGAAACTCAATAAATAACTCAATAGGTTCTTGAGAACCACCTTTGGCTAAAATGGTTTCACGGAATAAGCGGCCTGTTTCTGGATTAAGTATACCCTCTTCTTCAAAGCGGGAAAATGCGTCAGCAGATAGCACTTCTGCCCACTTGTAGCTGTAGTATCCAGCAGCATAACCGCCTGCAAAAATATGTGCAAAACTGTTAGCAAAACGATTGTAAGCTGGTGGTTTTAGTACCGCCACTCGTTCACGAACATCATTTAATACTTGTTCAACTGTTTTATCACCATAGAAAGTGTGTAACTCAAAATCAAATAAAGAGAACTCTAATTGGCGTACCATCATTAAGCCAGCCTGAAAGTTCTTGGCCGCTAACATTTTGTCTAGTAAGTCTTTAGGTAAAGGTTCACCCGTTTCATAATGGCTAGAAATAAGTGCTAATCCTTCTTCTTGCCAGCACCAGTTTTCCATAAACTGACTAGGTAGTTCTACTGCATCCCAAGCCACGCCATTAATACCAGAAGCACCTAAGTGTTCTATACGGGTAAGCATATGGTGTAAACCATGGCCAAACTCATGGAATAAGGTAGTAACTTCATCATGTGTTAGTAAAGCAGGTTTACCTTCACTAGCAGGCATAAAGTTGCAAACTAAATTGGCAACAGGTGTAATAATCTGGCCTTGGCTATTTTGATAACGATCACGGGCACCATCCATCCATGCTCCTCCTCTTTTATTGGAGCGAGCATATAAATCAAAGAAAAAGCGACCAATTGTTTTACCTTGTTCTTTAATTTCAAATAGCCTTACATCAGGATGCCAAGTGTCAAAATTGTGTAATTCTGAAATTTGAATGTTGTAAAGTGTTTCTACTAATGTAAATAGGCCTGTTAATACTTTATCAATAGGGAAGTAAACGCGTAATGTTTCATCAGAAATGCTATAGCGAGCTTCTCTTAGTTTCTCACTATAATAGCTAACATCCCAGCTTTGCATATCTGTGATGCCTTGTTCTGCAACATAGTTACGTAACTCTTTGAGGTCTTGCTCTGCAAAAGGCTTACTACGAGTGGCTAAATCATTTAAGAAGGTTAATACTTGCTGAGGATTTTCAGCCATTTTGTCAGCTAAAGAAAGTTCAGCATAATTAGCAAAGCCTAGTAATTGGGCTAGTTCGTGTCTTAAAGCTAATATTTCTTGCATAATGGGGCCATTATCAAATTTATTAGCTATTGGCCCTTGATCAGATGCACGTGTGCAATAGGCTTGATAAATTTCTTCACGAAGTTTTCTATCATCCGCATAACTAATAACGGCATAATAGCAAGGAAACTCTAAAGTAATTAACCAACCTGTTAAATTCTTAGCTTGTGCGGTTTGTGCCATTTGCGATTTAGCTGATGAGGGAATTCCTGCCAGTGCTTGCTCATCAGTGATATGTTTTGTCCATGCTTGAGTTGCGTCTAACAGTTGATTAGAAAATTTACTGCTTAATTCAGATAGTTTAGCTTGGATTTCACCATAACGTTTTTGTTTATCAGTGGGTAAATCAATACCTGATAAATGAAAGTCTCTTAAGGTATGTTTTAAAATAGTTTTTTGTGGGGTTGAAAATTGTTTAGCTATAGGGCTGTTATTCAGAGCTTGATAACGTTCAAATAGCTGCTTATTTTGTCCCATTTCTGTGGAGTACTCTGAGAGTTTAGGTAAGCAAGCTTCATAAGCATTGCGTAGTTCAGCGCTATTCATTACAGCATTAAGATGACTAATAGGACTCCAAGCATGACCCAGTTTTTCCCCTATTTCATCTAATAATAGTACAGTATTTTCCCAAGTTAGCTCAGTAGGTGGGTTTTCCAATAGATTTTTAATAGCCTTTCTATTACTTTCCAATACACTATCGATAGCAGACTCAACATGCTCTGCTTTAATTTCTGAGTAAGGTGGTAAATCGAAATTTGTTAAAAGAGGATTTGTTTGAGTCACGGTTTAAACCTTAAGTAAATTGGTTAGTTTAACGGGGTGAATAGATGGGTTTGATAATATCTCTTAATTGTTCATAAGAAATAAACAATTGAGGTTCACCCATTGCATAAGGAGCTAAAGTATTAGCATCATATTTTAATATTGCTTGTTTAGACAATAAGGCAATATGTGTGGTTTCAACAAATGGCCAATCTTCTTGAAACATTTTATTATTTAGCAATTGGTTAGCTTCAAGCCATTGATTATACGAAATCTGTGCAACAGACCAAAAGGTTTGTGTTTTATCTGGATGGATAGCTTGAGCTAGAGTAATATCCTGTTGTTTTTGTTTGTCGAAATTAATAACAGTAAATTTCTTGGGATTATATTGGCTGGTAGCATGTGTTGTTTGCACAGAAAGCTCTAATATAATAAAAACACTACTTTCTTCCAGTAAATCAACATTAATTGTTAAGTGGTCACCCTGATTCGCTTTAGCTAGATAGCTTGTTAGATAATCGTGCAAAGAAATATTAGCTGGCGCGTTCATTACTTCTAAAAGACGAGTTTCAATTAACTGGTTAAGTGTTGGTATTTTTTTAAAAGAAATACTAGAAAGTTTGAAACTAGGACAGGATTTATCAGTTAAGGCAGAGGCTGGACAGTCCGCTTGTTGTTCTTGCCAGTTGATTGGGTCAATATTTAAGTTTTTGGAAGAGGTGTTGTCTCTATTTAAATAACTACAGCCCCCTAGATGAGTCAGTAATAAAAAAATTATTAAAAAATAAGGGAACCTTGTCATTCTTCTACCAACTAAATAATGTCCATGAGGGGATTTTTTCTTGAGGACGGCTATTTTTTAATGTGTTGTTATCTCCATCCGCATTAACAAGATAATAAGGTTTACCATGTTTAGGCGTCACTTTAACTGAGTAAATAAAACCTTTTATACGACGTTCTTCGATGGTATTGTCACCTTCTTGATAGGTAATAACAGTAGTATCAGCGTTGTTAGCCTGATCTGCTGCTAATTGAGTATCTTCTGTAGAGGGGTTGGTTGACTGTTGTGTACAAGCAGTAACTAGTAATAAACAACCAATCATTAAGATATATTTCATGAGATAACTCTGTTTATGTGATGCTATTTTATAGTTAAGTTTACCACCTTTTATAAGAGTTATTGAGCAAGTTTGTAAAAAATCCTAAAACTATTAAGACAATAGTGTTATTCTATTAAGCTTTTAAACAATATTGTTTATAATGCGCGTAAACTCTTATATAAAGCAATATAGAATCCTTTATTGTTGTATGTTTTGTATTTGTTTTTTATTCTAACTAGTGTTTGAAACTATTTGAAATATTCTTTAGCAAAATAACAGAGATTTATTAAAAGAAGTTATTTACAAACACTATTGAATGTAAGTAAAGTTAGCAATCATTTTGTTATTTTTGTTTTCAGGCTATATTTTTAAGTCCTCTTCTGTGGCTGAGGTTTTCTCTATGCAACTAAAACCAACTCTTTCTATATGGATTTCTGCGTTATCATTATCTACATTGCTATTAACAGGTTGTGGTAAAGGTAATGAACAACAACAAGAGCAGCCCCCACAAAAAGTAGAAGTTGTTACTATTAAGGCTCAACCCTATACCCTAACAAGGGATTTGCCTGGTCGTACTACAGCTTATCGTGTGGCTGAAGTGAGGCCTCAAGTAGAAGGTATTATCCTTAAACGACTTTTCAAAGAAGGTGGAGAGGTTAAAGAAGGGGAGCAACTTTATCAAATAGATCCTGCTATTTATCAAGCGGATGTTAAAAGTGCTCAAGCTAACCTAGCTTCTGCTCAAGCATTGGAAAAACGTTACAAATCATTAATTTCGTCAAAAGCGGTTAGCCAACAACAATACGATGATGCTAGAGCGGCCTTATTGCAGGCACAAGCAAGTTTGCAAACAGCTCAAGTTAGATTACGTTATACCAAAGT
>JBEBWU010000297.1:0-3936 GCA_040391985.1 Entomomonas sp.
AATTTTTTTTATAATTTGACTAAAAGACCAAAATTACAACAGTTTAAGAAGGTATTAGATCAAAGCTTTTTAAGTTTTTTTAAAGTACAAGATCAACAAATGATCATACCCTTAATAAAAGATGCCTTACATCATTGCCCAACTTCTTTATTAACACTATCTTTGGCAAAAAATCATCCACAAGCTCAGACTATTATTGATACATTTAAACCATTTGTTTATAAAACGAGAATTTATGGAGTTGAATTAGTGGCTAGTCCAGTGTGGGAAAAACAAATGCTTAACCCTGAAGCTGCTATTTTATGAAGATAGTTTTATTAAGACCTAATATGGGTGATTATCGAGCAACTGATGCGATGCCACCATTAGCTATGGGTATATTAGCAGCAAGGGCCGAAGGACATGATATTCAGTTTTATGATGATCGTGTGGAAGTTATACCCACAGAATTAGAAGCAGATTTAATTGCTATTTCAGTAGAAACATTTACAGCTAGACGCAGTTACCAATTGGCTGATTATTATAGAAAGCAAGGTATTAAAGTGGTGATGGGTGGCTATCATCCTACTTTTTTGCCAAAAGAAGCGTTACAACATGCCGATAGTATTATTGTAGGGGACGCTGAAGGCGCTTGGGAACAGCTATTAAAAGATTTTCAGCAAAATAAATTGCAAACTATTTATTATGGTAATCATGATTTACCTTTAAATGATTATCGATTAGATCGCAGTATTTTTAAGGGTAAAAAATATGCGCCTGTAGATTTAATACAATACACGCGTGGTTGTCGTTTTACTTGTGATTTTTGCTCTATTCATGGCTTTTATAAAAATGGTGTAAGAGCTAGGCCAATAGAATATTTTAAAGAAGAATTAGTTACTTTAAAGCCCAATCGTTTTTTTCTGTTTGTGGATGATAATTTATTTGGTAATAGGCTTATTTTAGAAAACTTGTTAACCATGTTAAAACCTTTGAAAAAACGTTGGGGTTGTCAAATTAGTATTGATGTAGCTAGAGATGAAATGCTACTAGACAAATTAACCGAAGCAGGCTGTCGTTTTGTGTTAATAGGTTTTGAAAGTCTTAATTCAGCTAACTTAAAGCAAATGGCAAAGCCTTGGAATAAAGTGGCTGGAGATTATGAAAAAGTAGTTAAAGCATTACATAGTAGAGGAATTAATATTTATGGTACTTTTGTATTTGGTTATGATGAAGATACAGAAGATACTATAAAACAAAGCCTTGATTTTGCATTAACTAATAAATTAGAAATAGCTAACTTTAATCCTCTCACACCAACCCCAGGTTCAGCGCTTTATAACAGATTACTGACAGAGAAGAAGCTTATTTCACCTCAATGGTGGGTTGATCCCAACTATTGTTATGGTGATCCAATTTTTCAACCTAAAAAAATGGCTGCTGAGCATTTAACAGAGCTTTGTTTTGAAGCAAAAAAAACATTCTATAGTTACTCTTCTATAACTAATAGATTATTTAGTTTTCAGAAAAAGACAAAATGGCTAGATAAAGGCGTGACGCTATTAGCCAATATTATTTCTCATCGTGAGATTATTAAAAAGCAAGGCAAACAATTAGGGGGAGTTCAACATGAAACTTACCCTCATTAAACCAACCATAGGTCGTAGAGAGCATAGTCTATATGTTGATGAAGGACGTATGGAGCCTTTAATGCTAGGTGTGTTAGCTGCACTTACGCCTGATGATGTAGAAGTAGTTATGTATGATGATCGGATGGAATCTATCCCTTATGATGAGCCAACCGATCTAGTGGCTATTACTGTAGAAACTTATACTGCCCGTCGTGCTTATGAGATAGCGAATGAGTATAGACAAAGGGGAGTAAGAGTCATTATGGGCGGCATTCATGTTAGCCTATTACCAGAAGAAGTATCACAGCATGCTGATAGTATTTTCTTAGGTGATGCTGAAACATTATGGGTAACCATGATAGAAGATGCTCGCCACAATAAATTAAAACCTCGTTATGAAGCACCTGTTGGAATAGGACAAGTTAATCATTGTGGTGATAAATTTATAGCAAGGCGAGATATTTATAAGAGTAAAGGATATTTACCTATTTCTCTTATGCAGTTTTCTCGCGGTTGTCGTTTTGCTTGTAAATTTTGTGCGGTGAGCCAATATTTTGGTCGTAGTTATTATTTACGGCAAATAGATGAAGTGGTTAGAGAAATAACAAGTCAGAATCGTAAATTTATCTTTTTTATTGATGATAATATCGCTACCGATCATAAGGCATTGGCAGAATTATGCCATGCGTTAATTCCTTTAAAGATTAATTGGATTAGTCAAGCTAGTTTAGATGTTACAAAAAACTCTCAACTGATGAAACTAATGCAGCAAAGTGGTTGTTGGGGCAATGTAATGGGGTTTGAATCTATTAACCCATTAAGTTTAAGGGATGCTAAAAAATCACCTAATATAAAAGATTTTAATCACTATTTAGAAGAAATTAAAATTCTTCGAGATCATGGCATGCAAACATGGGCAGCTTTTACGCTAGGGTACGATCATGATACGGTAGAAAGTATTGAACAAACAGTAGAGTTTGCGCTAAAAAATCGTTTTGCATTCGCTGCGTATAATATTCTTATGCCTTATCCTAATACCCCTCTTTATAGCCAATTGCAACAAGAAGGGCGTTTATTATTTGATGACAAATGGTGGTTACATCCTGAGTATCGATTTAATCAGGCAGCTTATATTCCTAAATTGATGACAGCAGAGCAACTAACCAATGCTTGTCATGATGCCCGTAGCCATTTTAATAGTATTCCCTCAATAATAAGACGCTTTTCTGATCTAAGAGTCACTTTGCAATCAATGAGTCGAATTCTTTCTTTTTGGCGTTATACTTTTTTATTTAGAAAAGAAGTCTATAAAAAACATGGTATGAAGTTTGGTCTTAAATGAAAAAGTTATTACATATTTATCCCTATCTAGCAGCAGGTTTATTGTCGCCATTAGCAGCTTATCTATGGTGGCAAGAATACCAAAACTTATTTCAGGTGTTATTAGCATGGCTTATCCCTGTATTATGGGCTTATATTGTGCCAGGTATAGGTACTAATATTTGTAAAGTTTGGGAAATTAAGTCTAAATTTAATATAGGGCGTTTTCGTATTCAACATGGGTTTGTATTTGGCAGTGCTACAGCATTATTCTCATGGTTGACTCATCAATATACTGCTCAAACAATACTAGATATATTTATCTCAGCACTGATTCTTTGTTCAGTGATAGGCTTTTGGAATATTCTTTATGATATTGTCGCTATTAAAGCAGGTATCTTATTCGTATATAACGAACCTTGGGCAAATAATAAAGGGGCAGAAGCAATAGTAATGGATTATGCACCTTGGATTTTTGGAGGATTTGGTTTTTGCTATGGTTTAGTTATTAGTAGTTATGAATATATAATCTATTGTTATGGACATCCAAGTTATTTATTCTCTATAGTATTTTTTATCGTAGGTTTGTGTTGTTGTATTATTGTTCCTGTATTAGGGGTGATGAATTATTCTTATAAAAAATATGGTCATACTGGTACTAAACCTAGTATTCATAATAGTAAAATTTTAAAATAGCAAAAGATAAATATTATATAGTTTCAAATTAATAAATAATTACTTTTTAGTTTTTAAAATATTGAATTTTTTTAATAATAAAAAATTAAAATTATATTTTAATAGTTAAGATTTATATTAGTTCATAATCAGTAGGTTGGTTGAGTAACATATCTTTGAGTATTGTTATATTTGTATAATTTTTGTTATAAGAATTTAATGAGTCTTATCAATGTTAAAGAGTTATCTTAAGATATGTAAAATAATAAAATTTATAAGGGAAAGCTAATTTTTGCCTGTCTATTTCGTTTATTAAGATCATGATATTATT
>JBEBWU010000298.1:0-3910 GCA_040391985.1 Entomomonas sp.
CTGTTCAGCATTGATTGGTTCGATTTCTAATAACAGCCAACAACTACTCATGACCAATCAAACTCCTTTACTGATGAAGGCTTATCTATTTCATGTAAGTCTATATACCATGGCAAAATAAAGCTTGGGGAGTTCGCTCCTTTAAAAAGATGGTGCAAAATATCGGCATTCGTAGTTGATTGATAAGTGCATTGGTCAAGCGCATTTTCTAGCTCTTCAAGTGTTTCTTGAGAACAGGTTAACCAATAAATACGCCCATAATAAAATGCACTGTAATAACTGTGCCAGCTGGTGTAATAATATCTAGCGCGTAGTGTTAAACGCCAATGCAACCAAAGGCTTTCTTGATAGGTAAGCCAATTAAGAAGTAATCCACAGCGAATTAAAAAACCCATTCGACCTAAATCCCAAGCCAGTATGCCACCTGTACCACAGGCCATTGCTGTTTTTTCGACGAATTGATTAAAAAACTTTTGGTAATCTGTTTCGGCTGTCGTGCAGAACTGTTGCCATTGACTAGGTGATGCTTGGTTAAAATACTGGTAACTACCTGCTAAATGAGTAGCATGGCCATTATCAGTCATGTCTTGAATCATTATTAATAATTGCTGGCGATCATTGATGGACCAATCTCTCTTTAACATTTCAGGAACATCAAGGATATCGTTAAAAAAACTTGGTAAAAAGAATTCTGCGCCACATTGTTTATTAATGGCTACCATTGGAGCAGAAAGTGCATACATCCAGTTTTCTTGAAGATCAGAGGTCATACTTTTATGATTGCTATCCTTAGTTGTTATAACTAGAAATTTTACCTTGAATTATTATCTTGTAGGTTAAATTTTTAATAAATTTTACTTACTTTGTTAAAGTTACTATAAAGTCTTTAACCTTGAGGGTAAAATATTTATACTATACGGTTATTTTTCAGGCATTCGTCTGTTTTTTCCTAAGAGGTTGAATGGTGGACTTTCCTAGTCGTTTTGGAGTCATTGTCGTTGGTGGTGGTCATGCAGGTACAGAAGCTGCATTAGCTGCTGCACGAATGGGTGTTAAGACTCTTCTGCTTACTCATAATATTGAAACATTAGGCCAAATGAGTTGTAATCCTGCAATTGGTGGTATTGGCAAAAGTCATCTGGTGCGAGAGATAGATGCGCTAGGTGGTGAGATGGCTCATGCAGCAGATAAGGCAGGGATTCAGTTTCGTATTTTAAATAGTAGGAAAGGGCCAGCAGTAAGAGCAACACGTGCCCAAGCAGATCGTATTTTATACAAAGCGGCTATCCGTTATAAATTAGAAAACCAAGCAAATCTTTGGTTATTCCAACAAGCCTGTGATGATTTAATTGTAGAAGGTGATACAGTAAAAGGTGTGGTTACCCAAATGGGCGTACGCTTTTTCTCTGATACTGTAGTGTTAACCGCAGGTACTTTCTTAAATGGTTTAATTCATATTGGTTTACAAAATTACTCAGCAGGACGGGCAGGTGATCCTCCAGCTATTGCATTAGGTAACCGTTTAAGAGAATTACCATTGTCGGGAGGTCGTTTAAAAACAGGTACACCTGCTCGTATAGATGCAAGAAGTGTTGATTTTTCAGTAATGACAGAGCAACCAGGTGATTTTCCTTCACCTGTTATGTCTTTTTTAGGTAGTGTTGAAGATCACCCTAAACAAATTAGTTGTTGGATTACCACTACCAATACTCGAACCCATGAAATCATAGCAGCAAACCTTGATCGCTCGCCAATGTATTCAGGAGTAATTGAAAGTGTGGGGGCTCGTTATTGCCCATCCATCGAAGATAAGATACATCGTTTTGCGGATAAAGAAAGTCATCAAGTTTTCTTAGAGCCAGAAGGGTTAAATACGAATGAGTTATACCCCAATGGTATTTCTACATCACTTCCTTTTGATGTACAACTAGCCTTTATTCATACCATGAAAGGCTTAGAAAATGCCCATATTTTGCGTCCAGGTTATGCCATTGAATATGACTATTTTGATCCTAGGGATTTAAAAACGAGTTTAGAAACTAAGCATATCAATAACCTATTTTTTGCTGGCCAGATTAATGGTACAACAGGATATGAAGAGGCTGGCGCACAGGGGTTGTTAGCTGGTTGTAATGCTGCTTTGCAAGTGCAAGGAAAAGAACCTTGGTGTCCCCGTCGAGACGAAGCTTATATAGGTGTATTGGTAGATGATTTAATTACCTTAGGTACTCAAGAACCTTATCGTATGTTCACTTCACGTGCTGAATATCGCCTTATTTTAAGAGAGGATAATGCAGATTTACGTTTAACAGCAAAAGGTCGTGAGTTAGGGTTAGTTGATGATATTCGTTGGGATGCATTTTGCCGTAAGCGTGAACAGATAGAAAAGGAAACAGAACGTTTAAAATCTACTTGGATATTACCCAATACACCAAGGGGTGATGCAATAGTTAAACAATTTGAGACGGCATTAACTCATGAGTATAACTTACTGAATTTGCTAGCTCGTCCTGAGATTGATTTTAAATCCTTGGCAGCAATTGTTGGCATTGAAGGTATTGATGAGCAGGTCGCAGAGCAGATAGAAATTCAAACCAAATATGCAGGTTATATTGATCGTCAACAAGAAGAAATTGCTAAATTACGAGAAAGTGAAGAAATTAACCTACCTGAAGATATTGACTATACGGTTATTTCTGGGCTTTCTAAAGAAATACAGCAAAAACTTATGGCAGTAAGACCGCAAACGTTAGGACAAGCATCTAGAATATCAGGTGTAACACCTGCGGCTATTTCATTGTTAATGGTTTATTTGAAAAAGCGTAATGCCAGTCGTAAGTTGGAGCAAGTTTAATGAGCTTGCTCACAGATCAACAAACTCAGTTGCTCAAGCAGGGTATTAAGCAACTAGGGTTAGCGATTACAGAACAACAGCAGCTGCTATTGCTTGGTTATTTAGAGTTATTGGCAAAATGGAATAAAGCTTATAACTTAACAGCAGTACGTGACATTAATGAAATGGTATCTCGCCATTTATTAGATAGTTTAAGTATAGTTCCCTATATAACAGGTAAAAATTGGTTGGATGTGGGGAGCGGCGGTGGTATGCCAGGTATCCCTTTAGCTATCATGTTTCCTGACAGTGATTTTACTTTGCTTGATAGTAATGGCAAGAAAACTAGATTTTTAACACAAGTAGCACTTGAGCTAAAATTAGCGAATGTGCATGTGGTTAATCAGCGAGCTGAATCGTTTCACGTGGAACAACCTTTTGCAGGTATTGTGTCTCGTGCATTTAGCTCACTAGCAGATTTTGTAAATTTAACCAAGCATCTAGCAGATCAGCAAACACAGTGGTTTGCTATGAAAGGGCTTTATCCTGAAGAAGAGTTACAAACACTGCCAAGCGAATTTAAGGTAGAATCTGATTATCAATTGATGGTGCCTAATTGTGAGGGGCAGCGTCATTTATTAGTTATAAAACATCACCAGTAAAAGGTAAATACATGGCCAAGGTTTATGCAATTGTTAACCAAAAAGGTGGGGTAGGTAAAACAACTACCTGTATCAACCTTGCTGCTTCCTTGGTAGCTTCTAGAAAACATGTATTGCTTATCGATTTAGATCCACAAGGTAATGCAACCACAGGAAGTGGTGTAGATAAGTTAACATTAGAACGATCAGTTTATGATGTACTGGTTGGAGAATGTAGTTTTGTGGAAGCTATGCATTTTTCTGAGCAGGCTGGCTACCAGTTATTACCTGCTAATAGAGATTTGACGGCTGCTGAAGTAGAACTGCTGGAAATTGCTCATAAAGAAAATCGTTTAAGAGAGTCCTTAGCGCCTATCCGTGATAATTACGATTATATTCTGATTGATTGTCCACCATCGCTTTCGATGTTAACCGT
>JBEBWU010000299.1:0-3907 GCA_040391985.1 Entomomonas sp.
ATATGATATAACTGTTATTGAAGATGCAGCACAATCTTTAGGGGCAAATGTAGGTATATATGGTGATATAACTTTTTTTAGCCTAGCAGCAGGAAAAGGATTAACTTTATATGAAGGTGGATTATTAACTGCCCATAATTCTATTTTAAGAAAGCAACTAATAGAAACTGCTCAATCAATTATTTCAACCAATCTCGCTTGGGAATTACGTCGCTCTATTGAGTTACTAGGTTATACAGTATTATATAATCCTTTTGGGCTGCATTTTATTTATGGTAATCCAAGACGAAAACTACTAAAAAATAAACAATTGATTGAAGCTGTGGGTGATGATTTTAGTTTTAAGCTACCACTTCATCAAGTAAGTAAGTTTAGACAACGTATAGGAGCTAAGGCTGTTAGTCGTCTCCCCTATTTTATTGAAAAAACGACAGATCAAGCATTATGTCGTATTAAACAATTACAAGAAATAAAGGGTGTACATGTAATTGAAGAAAATAATAACAAGGGTACATGGCCTTTTTTAATGGTATTGCTACCCTCAAAAAATATTAGAGATGATATTTTAAATAAATTATGGCAAGAACCATTGGGGGTTAGTCGATTATTTATTCATGACCTTCCCAACTATCAATATTTAAATAGCGTTGTACCACAAATAGCAATGCCTAATGCACAGGATTTTGCCGACAGGATGTTAACCATTACTAATAGTCTATGGCTTGAAGATATACATTTTAAAACTATTTGTCAGACTATAAAAAGTTGTTTATAACGAATGACTATGGCAATCGCTTAATGCTTCTACCAGTTGAATATTTAATTTTTGTTGTGCTATTTGCCACTGTTGTAAAGTTTCTATTGAAATCACGGGTTGTCCATCAAACGAACTTAAAAGACGCTTCCACCAACTTTTACACTGCCAACTAGAAACATCCCCTGTAATATCGCTACCAATAATTCGACTAGATAATGCAGAAATACTATCAAGTATATGATAAGTCTGTAACTTTCCTTGATCCCAATTAGTTCGTATAGTTTCTTCACTGAGTACATCTTTATCAATTGATAAATAGATTGGCTGTGAACTGTGGTATTGATGAAATAAAAAGTCTGCAATGAGTTCATCTGGTGAATTAAAATGATGGAATGCTTTACCCAATCCTAATCTTTTAGCCCATGTGGTATCAACATCCATACACCAATAAGATAATTTATTACCCAGTAATGGGCGTAATCTATTTTCCCATAAGTGAGCTACTCCAATATCATTTGAAGTAATACCTAATACATGAACATGACTAACAAAAGGTAGTTGTGCAACATAACTAACCCATGAACCGCAATGAATACCAAATAAATAACGCATATTGTCGGGATGGTTATCAAAAACAACTACTTGAATAGGATTTTGAGGGCTATAAAACTTCTTTAAACGTTCAATCAATAACAATGTAATATGATGATAATCGCCACTACCCATTAATACAGTACCATAGCTCTCTGGCAACAATTGCTCAAGCTGGGCAGCTAACTCTTTATACTTAGTTATTGAACAACCAAACCGAATTGAATCTTGCCAATCCGTTAAATCAAATGTCAGTGCATCTTTCATATCGCCAACACTTTGATCAAAATTTAGAATAATGGGGCTATGCATGGTTACCCTCCTTATTATTCATATTGGTATGTGAATCACGCCATGTGCGATCACTCTCAAATCGACTGCTTAATTTACGTAGAATAGCTCTTAGTAATGGGTTACGTATATACACCATATGTTGAGTAAAGGTAAATTGTGCACCTAAGGAAGCTTTAACTTGAGGGTCTGTCCAACCTGCAATATAAAATTTTAATCCGTTCTGCTTTGCATATTCTAAATTATGAAACCAACTAATATAATAAAGATTAAAGTCCCTAGCCGCTGGATATACAAGACCAATATATTTATCGACTAAAATATCATCTACTACGAAACAAATATTATAACCAATCAACTCATCTTGATGATGATAGGTAAAAATTTTGGTTCCAGTTTGCTTATCTTGTAATAATTGAGTAAAAAAAGCTTTAGTTAACAAGTCGAAGTGGACTTCACTTTGCTCATACACATTTAAATATAGTTGATAATAAGCATCTAATATTGACTGTTTAAAAAAACACTCATCTCCACCCTGTAAGACATTGATATCAATCTTTTCACGCAATTTTAGTTTACGTCGAAAATCCTTACGTCTGCTAGCAGAAAGTTTTGATAGATAATCATCGATACTCTCATAATCAACTAGCACCCATGCTAATGCTTGCCCTTCTATCTCAATAAATCCATTACTCTTTAAAGCTTCAATAAATGCCTTAGAGTAATCATTAGCTTGTTGACTTTGTAAAGGTGAATCTTGGGGAATATCTTTTACAATCAAAAAAGGGAAATCTTTTGCATATTGTTGTTTTATTTGATTAGCTAATAAATCAGCTTTGATGGTATTTGTTAATAATGCATATTCAGAAACCGTAGTACCAATAAAACATGTTTTTGGTTGTAATAACTTAGACCATTTAGTATAAAAAGGTATCTTTTGAATTTTTTGGCGGAAATCACTATCTGCAGTGGTTAGTAAATCAAATTTAGCAGAAAAAACAGGCACTCCACCCTCTGCTAACCAAGCATTAAAATCATTAGGTGGATTAGTCAAAAAGTTTTCAATTAATCCGTCTGGTTCAAGTTGATTAATATATTTCATTATTTTTATAAGATAATAATATTAAGCCATAAAACAGCCTAATATTATTATCTTTCAACTTATTATAACTCTTTCTTAGCTCTAGTAATTAACTGATCAAGTAACTCTATGCCTTGATCAATCTCTTGTTTAGAGATGAGTAAAGAAGGTGCAAAAGTAATAACATTTTTATAGTAACCACCGATATCTAGTACCAAGCCCATTTTTTGGCCATTCCAATCAAGGTCGCCTGACATACCGATATCAACCATTTTATCAACCAATGCTTTATTTGCTGTAAAACCATCTTCTGTGCAAATTTCAGCACGCAGTGCAAGGCCTAGGCCATCAACTTCACCGATTTCTTTATGGCGTCTTTCTAAACTTCTTAAGCCCTCAAGGAAATAAGCACCACTTTCCATAACCATTGTTTCATAGTCGTGTTCCGCAGTCATTTTTAATACTTCAAGTCCAATAGCTGTACCTAATGGGTTAGATGCAAACGTCGAATGAGTAGATCCTGGTGGGAATACTGTAGGGTTAATCAACTCTTCACGAGCCCATAAACCACCTAGCGGATTTAAGCCATTGGTTAAGGCTTTAGCGAATACCACCACATCAGGTTTTACATCAAAATGTTCAATAGACCATAATTTACCTGTACGATAGAAACCCATTTGGATCTCATCAATCACTAATAAAATGCCATATTGATCAAGTACTTTCTTTAAACCTTTAAAGTAATTTGGTGGTGGAATAATATAGCCACCTGTTGCTTGTAGAGGTTCAGCATAAAATGCTGCATACTCAGCTTGGCCCACTTTGGGGTCCCAAACACCATGATATTCTGTTTCAAATAAACGAGCAAAATCATCTACTAAATATTCGCCATATTCTTCTGCTGTCATACCTTTAGGGCGACGGAAGGGATAAGGGAAAGGAACAAACATCGCACGATCACCAAAATGACCATAACGACGACGATAACGATAACTAGAGGTAATAGATGAAGCACCTAAAGTACGACCATGATAACCACCTTGGAAGGCAAACATAAGTGTTTTACCGCCAGTAGCGTTTCGTACAACTTTTAAAGAGTCTTCAATACATTGTGCACCACCTACGTTAAAGTGCACTCTTCCATCGTAACCAAATTTTTGCTTCATGCCTTCAGCAATTGTTTTAGC
>JBEBWU010000300.1:0-3907 GCA_040391985.1 Entomomonas sp.
AATAGTACCTAGAAACCAGAACCAAGAGTTACCTAAAATAGAGCGAGAAACTGCTGGTTTTTGATTAAAGCCGAGCTGCATAGTTTTCCATGTTTGAGAGAATACATTGAAGCTAACTTTAAGATTGGGCATGGGTGCAGGACTATGTAGAATTTTTCTACTAGCAAGGTAGCCTATGATAGCGATCAGTAATATGCAAAAACTAATATAATAAGCGTAAGGACCATTACCAGTCATTAAAACGCCAGCTAATAAAGTACCTGTTAAAATGGCTAAAAACGTGCCCATTTCGACTAATGCATTGCCACCAATAAGTTCAGAGTCATTTAAGTGTTGTGGCAAAATTGAGTATTTAACGGGACCAAATAATGCTGATAAAACACCCATAGCAAATAGCACTATGAGCATCAGTACAAAACTGCTTAGGAATAATCCTACAGCACCTATTATCATAGTGATGATTTCTGCTACTTTTATTCTTCTAATAAGCATTGATTTCTCATATTTTTCACCTAGTTGTCCACCTAAAGCTGAAAATAAGAAAAACGGTAGAATAAAAACAATGGCACAAAGATTAACTAATAAATCTTTATCTATTTGACCACCATGAAATAGGCCAGTAATAACCTGTTGATCTAAAAAATTACTAAAGGTCAATTTATAAATAATGGCTAGTATTAAGGCTTGTTTAAATACATTATCATTAAAGGCGCCAGCTAATTGGCTAATAAAAAAGGGAAGATAACGACGTTCCTTTAACAATGTAAACTGCGAATGTTCTGACATCAAGAATTCCTATCAATTATTGTTCTTCACTTAATTAGTGTTACCTAAAAATTGTTCTCTGTAAATTAAAACAATAGTTTAAATTATGAGAAGATTTATATACAAACAGTTATGTTTATATGTTTAAAAAAAGCAGATTATAATTTAATTAATATAATCTAGCTAAGAAAGTTATTATTTAGGGGATTAAACTAATCTTAGTTAGTAAATATATAGTGGTTTTAACTTGATCTGACCGTTCATTTTGTTTTGATGATTTTGATTATCAGATCAAATTAAAACTGTTAGATGTAGAGTTTCTTGAAAAAGTAAGTTTATTTGTCTTTATCAACATTTTCTTTTTTTATCAGTTTTTTATAAAATTCGAATTCTTGTTCAAGTTTTTCTTTAGGTGCAGTAAGCACATAAACTCCATCATCAACTCTTCTTTGGCATACTTTATAATATTCGCCATGCTCCTCTTTTGAAGCATATATTTCTGCAAACTTTGCTCTAAGAACCTGTAATGGTGTGATGTCATTATTGGTTATTTGTACATCTCCATTGCTTTTTCTGTGGCTAAAAAATTTGTATTCCTTGCCATCTGGGGCATATATTATTTTATATTTAAAGTTTTGGCACACTGCTGAGTTGTCGTATGCATCATTTCTATCAGCCCCCCCACTTATACCTGTCAGCTTACCACGTACTTTGGTCCACTTTTCAGCTTTACCCGTTGCGCTAGCCCGCCATCCATAATGAGTCACATAAGGAATTTCTGCTTTCAATACTAGTACTTCTACTAGATTATCTTCTTGTTTATGATAAGACTCATCGAAAGAAGTATGTATATTGTAATCAAAGAATACACTGGATAGACCTTGCCATATAAGGGGGAGGATATCATCAGATGGCAGACCTAACCCATGTGAGTTAGCCTTGTCACCATCATAAGGGCTAATTTGGCTTGTGTCATAGTAAAAATAAATATTGTCATTGGAAAATTTATTGCTATTGATTAGCGGTGCTTTTACTTGTGCGGCATCTAACTTATTATCGCCCAACATATTTAACTGAATAATCCAGCCATTAATGGGGAAGTTGTCTCTTTTTGTTTTAGGGTAATAGTATTTATCAACACGATAGTTTTGTCCTGAAACAGTTTTAGTAGTAGGCTCCACATCAATAAGGAAATGATGTCTATGTGTCATATAACCTGTGCTGATCTGGTGATGTCTAGGTATATTGGCAAAATCTAAATTGGTTTTAGGATACTTGTTTGCAAGATGCTCCAAGTTTCCACTGATATCAATGGCATATAATTCAAATACATTTCTTTTGCCAGTTTTTACTGGTAGCGAGAATGTTACCTTGTTCTCTGCAATGGAAATATCTTTTATTATTGCTTCTATTTGCAGATTTATTTCTCTTTTATATCTCGTCGTGCTAGGAAGTATAAATGTTCCTATGGATTTATCAGTTTTGCTATAAACTTCATAGGTCACACCTTTTATTTCTTTTGTCCCTTTATAGTATCCAGTAATTTTGATATTTTTTAATACTTCTGTTCTGACAATATCTCTTTCTTCTGTAGTTAAAAATAGATTGAAGAAGTCACTTAATACAAGCTCTATATTTGCTTTAGAATCACTTGGTAACTCTTCGGTTGCAAATCTAATATAGTAATCTTTGGCATAGGCATACACAGTATTTGGAGATAACATGATAAATGCAATTACAACCATGAATTTTATTGGATTTTTCATATGTATTGCCTTTGTGTACAGTCCATTTGCAAATAAAGAAGGATTTTAGATATTACACCATAGTTTTAAAGTTTTGAGTATTGAGATAGATGAACAGAAGTTACTGTTATATGTATCCAAAAAATAGAAAAAGAGGACGCAGAACTATGGCTATATACAACATGCAGTATGCGAGATAGTCTTCATTTGATTTAATGATCTGAACTATCAAAAGCATATTTAAGTATAAATAATTTAATCTACTAATTAGTATCTATACGATGTTGTAAGTGATCTAACCTATTTCTGTGGTATAATTGGTTCTGTAATATCAGGTTCTATAGCAGATTTTTCTTCATAAGATTTTTTATTAGTTATTTTGCCATCTTCATAGGTTATTTCTTCTCGTAACTTTCCCTCTTTATTCCAAATACTCCATACACCTGAAGAAAGATCATCTTTAAAAACACCTTCAGCATATTTTTGTCCATTATCAAACCAGAATGTCCATACGCCATTTTGTTTATTTGCAATATAGTGGCCTTTACTTTCAGGTTGTCCATTGTCATACCAACTTTGTGAGAGACCATCTAAACGCCCACCTTGATAGTTAGCTTCGATGGCTTTTTTACCATTTTCATGCCAATAATGCCAAATTCCAGTTTCTTGGTTGTTATCATAGTTTCCTTCAGACTCTAGTTGACCACTTTTATACCAAGTTTTAGAAGGGCCAATAAGTAGGTCATTTTTGTAAGTTTCTTCAATAGCTTGTTGGCCATTATCATACCAATATTGCCAAGTAGCATCTTTTTGACCATTAGTAAATTGGCCAGCAATTTCCATTTGACCATTTTTATACCATTTTTTGAAATCACCAATGGCTTTACCATTTTCGTAGTTTTCTGTTACTGATAGTTGGCCATTTTCGTACCAGTATTGCCATACACCATCTTTTTTGCCTTTTATAAAGTTACCTGTTGCATGTTTTTGCTGATTTTCATACCAAACACTGGTTTTGCCATCTAATACGCCATCAGAAAATTGGCCAGTTGCTTGTAACTCACCATTCTCATACCAAAAATTGTAAGCGCCATTTTCTGTTCCATTGTTATAGTTTTTTTCAGAGGATTTTTTACCATTGGCGTACCAGAGTACTAAAGGGCCATCAATACTTTTAATGCCTATTGTTGTTAGTTCATTACTATCTATTACAGTAATAGGATCGCTTTGTTTTTTATTATTGGCGAAAAAATCTTGTATAACGAAACTGCCTTCAGGTGTTTTTTTAATAAATTTGCGATAGAAGCCATTATTAACTTTTTTATCATTAGGCTGCCATTTTGCATCATAGTACTGAATAATAGAGTTTTCTTTATATTTAGATGGCTCTGTTATAG
>JBEBWU010000301.1:0-3898 GCA_040391985.1 Entomomonas sp.
CCTGTATTACCTATTGCTGAGTGTGAAACAGCTTATTATTTACGAATTCAAGCTAAAGATTCTCCAGGTGTATTAGCTCAAGTGGCAACTATCCTCTCTGAGCGTGGTATTAATATTGAATCTATTATGCAGAAAGAGTTAGAAGAAATGGATGGTAAAGTCCCAATGATTTTACTTACCCATAAAGTAACTGAAGCAAAAATGAATGATGCGATTACTGCACTTGAAGCATTAGAAGGTGTTGAAGGGCAAGTTGTTCGTATTCGTGTTGAACAGTTAAATTAATGAAAGTGTATTAACTATGCGTTATATCAGTACTCGCGGGCAAGCTCCTGCACTTAATTTTGAAGATGTTTTATTAGCAGGTTTAGCCTCTGATGGTGGCTTGTATGTACCTGAAAATTTACCTCACTTTACTGTAGAAGAAATTAGTAGCTGGGCTGGCTTACCTTATCATGAGTTGGCTTTTAAAGTGATGCGTCCTTTTGTTGAAGGTTGTATTCCTGATGCTGACTTCAAACAGATTCTTGCAGAAACTTATGGTGTGTTTGCTCATCAGGCAGTAGCTCCATTACGTCCTTTAGCTGGTAATGAGTGGGTATTGGAGTTATTTCATGGCCCAACCTTAGCGTTTAAAGATTTTGCCTTACAGCTATTAGGTCGTTTATTAGATTATGTATTAGCTAAGCGTAATGAGCGTGTAGTTATTATGGGGGCAACTTCAGGTGATACAGGTTCGGCAGCTATTGAAGGTTGTCGTCGTTGCGAGAATGTGGATATTTTTATTTTACACCCACATAATCGAGTGTCAGAAGTACAACGTCGTCAGATGACAACTATTCTAGGTGACAACATTCATAATATTGCCATTGAAGGTAAAAGGTACTCGTTTAGTAGCGGTAAACTCAATTAACTGGGCACGTATTATGGCGCAGATTGTTTACTACTTCTATGCAGCTTTACAGTTAGGTGGGCCATTACGTTCAGTTGCATTCTCAGTACCTACAGGTAACTTTGGTGATATTTTTGCAGGCTATTTAGCACGTAATATGGGTTTACCAATCAACCAGTTGATTGTAGCGACTAATCGTAATGATATTCTGCATCGTTTTATGTCAGGTAACCATTATGATAAAGATCAGTTGCACCCGTCTTTATCGCCCTCTATGGATATTATGGTATCCTCTAACTTTGAGCGTTTATTGTTTGATTTACATGGTAGAAATGGTAAAGCAGTTGCTGAGTTATTAGATAACTTTAAGAAAACAGGTAAACTTTCTGTAGAACAAAATCGTTGGACAGAAGCACGTAAATTATTTGACTCATTAGCAGTGTCTGATGAAGAAACCTGCGCCACTATTGCCGAAGTGTTTAAACAAACAGGTGAAGTACTAGATCCTCATACTGCAATTGGAGTAAGAGCAGCTCGTTTATGTCGTCGTAGTTTAGCTTTACCTATGGTTACTTTGGGTACTGCTCATCCTGTGAAGTTCCCAGAAGCAGTAGAAAAAGCAGGTGTGGCTAAAGCTATTGAACTTCCTGCCCATTTAACTGATCTATTTAAACGTGAAGAACGTTGTACAGTGCTTGCTAATGACTTAGCAAAAATACAAGCCTTTGTCAGCCAACATGGTAATAGAGGCAAACCACTGTAATCTTTATTATGGATAAGGGAGCAAATAGCTCCCTTATTTATTTCTGTATTTTATAAAAGTAAGAAATTCGTGAGGTTATAATGCGCTTAGTTGGTATTTCGGGTAGTTTACGACAAGATTCTTATTCAACAATTATTTTAAAAACAATGGTTGAAATGGTTAAACCGCAAGCTGTTTTTGAGTTGTTAGATATTGGTGCTTTACCTCATTACAATGGTGATTTAGAAAAAGAGGTATTACCTAAAGAAGTAACAGATGCAAGAGGGCTAGTACAACAGGCTGATGGAGTATTAGTGGTATGTCCAGAGTTTAATCATGGTATTCCTGGAGTATTAAAAAATACCTTGGATTGGTTATCTCGTCCAGCCTTTAATAGTTGTTTTTTACATAAGCCAGTCTATTTTATTACTCAATCAACGGGGGATTTAGGTGGTGTCCGTGCTCAGTATCAATTACGTGAGACGTTTGCCTCTATGTTATGTCATATCATTCCTTTAAGAGAGGCAGCATTAACACATATTGGTGAAAAAGTGACAGATGGTGTGATTACGGATACAGATACACTGGCTTTCTTAAAGCGTACAACTGAAAGAGTAATTGCTGAAATTAATAAATTAAAAAATAGTTAGTACAATTACAATTAAGCAAAAACTGATTATAAGTATTATTTGTGTTTTATGAATATTTCAATTTAATAAAATAAAAAATCCCCCAATTAAAATAAAAGGGGGATTTTTATGGTTGTTAATTAATTATATCAATCATTAATTAACATTAGCTGCTATTAATACGCTATTTAAATCCAATGGTTTATCATCAACAAGTGAGTTAGCAGATGGTGTAGGAGCAAAGCTAGCTAAAGCATCAATCAAGTTATTAGTTTGATTTTCAATGCTAGCGGCAGCAGCAGACCGACCAAGTTGACCAGTAGGTTCAAAAGCAAATTCACTACCTGTCTTACCATTAGCTTGCCATGTGGTACCATCAAGGAATTTGATTGTACCAATGGTGTTATAATTATTTCCGCTGAAATAGTTATTAATAGTGATTTGATCACCATTATTACCAATGGTTAATACGAGATTATTACCTGTTTGTTTATAGGTCACCATATCGGCTGTGATTCCTTTACCAAACTGAATAACATCTTTACCTTTCACAGCTGCAGTATCAACACTGATAATCGTGTCTTGTCCATCACCTTTGTTAAATAAGAAAGTATCAGCACTACCTGCCACATTAGCGGTTAAGGTATCATTGCCTGTACCGCCTACAAATACACCAGCACCAGTGATCTTATCATTACCATCACCGCCATCTAGGTAGTTTCTACCTTGAGTATCAGTGATTACATCGTTACCAGCACCACCATAAATACTATCATTCCATTGGCTACCAACGAGATTGTCATTAGCATCAGTACCCTTGAACACTAGGCTATCTTGGATATTGAAACTAGAACCATCATGTAGCTCAATTTTATTAATGGTTTGATAATTAGCACCAGCAAAGTAGTTGTTAATAGTGATTTGATCTCCATTATCACCAACAACTAAAATAAGGTTATTACCTTTGCGTTGGTAAGAAATATCATCTTGAGTAATGCCATCACCAAATTGAATAACATCTTGGCCTTTTTTATCTGCAGTAGCAGTATCAAGACTAATAATAGTATCTTGTCCATCACCTTGATTAAAGATAAAGGTATCAGAGCTGCCAGCCACACTAGCGGTTAAAGTATCGTTACCTTTACCACCTACTAAGGTGCCTGCACCCGTGATCTTATCATTACCTTCACCACCGTCTAGATAGTTCACCCCTTGAATATCAGTAATAACATCATTACCAGCACCGCCCGTAATCGTATCATTCCAAATACTACCCACGATGTTATCGTTACCCGTAGTACCTTCAAGCTTCATATTATCTTGAATAACAAGAGGGTTTGCTTGGTCATCAGCAAATGTGATTTTATTAATAGTTTGATAATTAGCGCCAGCAAAGTAATTATTAATAGTAATCTGATCACCTTGATCACCATATTTAATCACTAAATTATTACCAGTACGTTGGAAAGTAAGGTCATCTTTAGTAATGCCCGTACCAAACTCAATAACATCTTCACCTTTTTGATTTTTATCAGCATCAACACTAACAATTATGTCAGTACCATCGCCTATATCAAATTTAAAGGTATCAGAGCTGCCAGCCACACTAGCGGTTAAAGTATCGTTACCTTTACC
>JBEBWU010000302.1:0-3894 GCA_040391985.1 Entomomonas sp.
CGGCACCTTTGTAATCATCGGCTTGATGAGTAAAACCGCCTCTAGGGTATAAATTGCCCCACAAATCCAGTGATAGCCTTGCACCTATTTCACGCATACCAGGCACGAGCGATTCAGGGTAAGCAATTTCAGGAACGTTATAACGCCAACCCACCGTATCTAATGTAGAAATAAAATAAGGAACATAAGGAATACCAGCACCAGAACAGCTATAACCAAAACCACTGGCAAATCCACTAAAAATGAAATTACCTGGATGGCCTATCACATCGACGTTTTTAAACTTTGCTACATTTTCCTCATTAGCCTGACTTGTTACACCTTCGCCCCCACCTTCAGCACCGGGAATAGGCATTCCCATCGGAGCGGTTTCAGTCCAAGGACTGTCACCTGTAGAGATATAACTAGTAACAACTGCATCGGGTATATAGTGTTTTACTTTAATAGATGTTTTGACTTTACAGCCAATATCACACTGTAGCCAAAAACAAACACCAACCACACGGTCTTGAAGGCAATCAGGTGATATAGCAGAACCGGCAATGGTAGCTGAGTCTAGTGCCTGAACAGGGCCAGCTAAACTTAATGCAACAATAGCCGCAATTCGAGATTTAACGCTCTTTTTATTAAGGTTTTTTTTCATTGGTGCTGTTCCTCAGCTTGATAAGCATGAATTAATGCTGTTGCATGAGTAACATCAGTTACACCATACACAACATATTTTCCGACTACTACCGCAGGTAGTTTTGCTACACCCAACGCCCATGCATCGACGACATCTTGTAATGCTTTTTGTAATTCATTAGCGGTGGTTGCCAAACGAGTTTTGGCGATTTTTGTAGCTTGTTCGGGATCACTCGGTAGGTTAGCTGACAGTTTTTCATGTAGCTGTAATGGTTTATCAAGCTCGATGACCCTAGTCTTACTAGGAATGTTAGTAACGTGATTAGCACTATCAGTAATAACAATAACTGTTTCAGCCACAGCTAGCGAAGCACTTAAAGTAAATACAATGGAGAATAAAAATTGAAAAAAGAGTCTCATAAAATCACCTATCGATTGGGTTCATAAATGAGATTTAAACGGAGCTAGGCACTACTGACTACAATAAATACAAAACACTATTATTCGGATTTATTCTATCCACAGAAACTGTGAATAACTCAGTTGAAAAGTATAAATACTGATGTGAGAAGGACTATCAAGGCTGGATTTAATAAAGATGATGGGTTTTTGATCAATAGAATAATTTACTTGCTCTAGTAAATTGTTTAAGTAATGCTATAATGTATTACAATTGTAATGCCAGATTATGCAAAGGGGCTAATCATGAGTAAATCATCCATCATTCCAGCTATTAGAGTTGAACCAGCTTTACGTCAAGCTGCTGAGAGCCTACTTGCCGAAAACGAAACGTTATCGAGTTTTGTTGAAGAAGCAGTACGCATCCAAGTGGAACGTCGCCAAGAAAATGATGCTTTTCTGAAAAGAGCATTAGCTTCACGAGATAAAGCACTTCAGACAAATACTTATCGCTCTGCTGATGAAGTTCATAGTAAACTCAGAAAAATGCTAGAGGAAGCCAAAAATAAAGCAGAGGGTTAACAATGGATGAATATCAGGTTCAATATACCTTAGAAGCTGAAGAAGATCTTATCAGGCTTTATCAGTTTTTTCTTAATAGAGAAAACTTTGATTATAGTTTAGCTGAAAGAGCGTTAAGTGCCATTGAGTTAGCTATTCAACAGTTAGGCCGTTTTCCATATAACTGTCGTAAAGCATCACCGAACAGCAGTTATATCAGAGAAGTCATCATTCCCTATGCTTCGACAGGCTACTTAGCTATCTATGAAATAAATCCGATTACAAATACTGTTACTATTCTGGCTGTTCGTCATCAAAGAGAAGATGATTATCATTAAAAGGAAAGAAGCTACTGACGTAGCTTCTTTTTGATCAAAATCGAGGTGTCCATCTACCAGTATCTAATGCTTCCTGAGCTTCCTCATAAGTTGCCCAATACCGATCTGACTCCCTACTATAAGGGTCATCTTGCCAGGTGCCAATGTAAAAACCAGCCGCTGACTCTAACACACGAAAAGGTAGCTCTGTACCATCTGTTAGAATAATGCTTTTGAAATTATTACCATATCTAATATTGCTAAATAATTTCCCCATACAAATCTCCTTATTATGGATATTGGAATTGCGTCCAATTGTTAGTATTTAAAGCACTTAAAGCTGAATCTCTATCTGAGAAAAGCTCCTCTGACTCTCTTGTATAAGGTCCATTCTGCCAAGTTCCGATATAGAACCCTTCATCTGAACCTAGTACTTGAAGTTGTAACAAAACACCTGCTCTTGAGGCTAAATAGCCGTATTGAATAGTATTCATTATTTAATGTCCTCATTATCATAATTAGCCCAAACATCATCATAAGAATCTTGATAATGATCTTCAGGTGGTTCGGGAATAGTGTTGAAATCACAGGGTTGTTCTAACGAATTTTCGTCAGGGACAATCTGTTGTTGATTGGGAATAACGGTAGAACTGGCTCTATCTTCTTCAGGTACATTTTTTTCATACCAGCGATTGATAAAGTTTTGTAGTTTGGTTAAGAGATTTTGTGAGTTAAATAATCCGTTGAAGTATTTAGCTAACCCCAATGGTAATAAAAACATCACTGAACAAAATAGAATGATCAGGTTTATCCATAATGGGTTTTGTACCATTAGAATAAAACCAACCATACAAAAGAAGATTTCCGGCAACGAAAAAGTATTGCTTTTAGGTGGCTTTTTGTTATGAGACATAGTATTTCTCCAATTAGATAAAGGAGAAATACCTATCCAATGGGAAAAGTATTTCCCCATTGGGTTAAAGGCAAGATCAATCAATCTTTATGATTTATAAACGTCCATTACATAACCAGTATGTAAACGCCCACTCGAAGGATTCGTGAGCCTGGGAGTTGCTATTTATGCTTAGCAACAAGCACGGTGCTATCAACGATAGCGTTCCATTCTTATAATTTAATTTGGTGTATAGAGTAATACTGGTAAAAAAACTAAGATTTTTAAACGATTAATAGAAAAACACGTCTATTTTTTTATTGGTTAAATAAGAGGGAGTCAAAAAATGCTATGTAACATTCTGTTTTATAGGTTATTGGTAGATTAGAAAGATAGTTTTAAAACAACCTTTCTAATCTAACTAATGAGTTATCATTCAAATCCAGCATAGACATTGTTTATATAATCCTGTCTATTTGTAAAACCTTCATTTCCTGTTTCATCATAAGGATCGCCATGTTCTTCATAATTGGCAATATCTTCTTCGACCGTTTGAATTAAAATACTTCCACCACACTCTCTAAAATATTTACTCATAAATGAGAAAGACACATCCTTATTTTGTTGGCATATTTCTTCTACAAATTAGCGTTCGGCTTCTTCTGAAGAATCAAAAAACTTTGGAACTCGTTGATTTTCCAGCGACTCGCTATAAGCTATAATGTGTTTATTTTTAATATCATCATAGTGCTTCATAAATATTTCTCCATTAATATGCATAAATACAATAACAACCTTGTAAACATGTTATATGGTTCATTATATTTAAAATTTATTACGGTTATCCGGATGCATCTGTTCTTTCAATAGTGTGACTAATTGTTCAGGTGTTAAAGGGTTAAAGCAATATTCACCTTGGAATGTTTTATATACGGATAGCATTCTATGATAAGCACTAAGCTTTGGAGCATGTGAATTAAGATAGCGACCCTTAAATTCTTCAAATCGATCAAGTGAATTAATTAAAAATGATGCGACTCCCATATATTCAGATTCATTATTTCCATCAAATCCTTTAAACTTCGGATCTTTGCCAAATGG
>JBEBWU010000303.1:0-3879 GCA_040391985.1 Entomomonas sp.
CAAAAATGTTATTGTAGAACTTCCCACCTCTGTGTAACTAATTAACTGACCTGTTGTATTATAAATTTCAACTGTACCCTCTGGTGATATAACTTTCCAACCACCATCTGGTAATGATGTCATTGCTATCCTTACACCTACTGGTGCTTCCCATTGTTCATTACTCAATGGAGTAAAGATATAACCTGTTCCATCATTGCGATATAATTTAACCTGATTTTTATAAGTTAATTGTTCAATATGCATCCGCCAATTATATTGCCACCCCATACCAATGTTGCTAATACCTAATCTACTACTCCAATAGTTACGGGCAAAATTTAATGGCGTTCCTGAAATAGATAAATCTGTTTCAAACTCTACTTTTTGGCCAGTAGAAATCAAAATAGGATTACCAACCTTTGGATCATTACATCCACTGGTATCGGCCATTGCATTACATTGACCATTATTATCTACTAAGTTATCTGAAATACAACTCTCTTGTGGAGGTGCATCTATTACACCTGGTACTCTAGGCGGATTATCCATTTCCTCACAAGTACCTAAAGGATTATTGTATCTAGAACCTTGACTACAACTAGTACCTGCTTTTGGATAATAACATTTTTGTTGATTATCCCAACAATTTCCCCAACACCCATATTGACCATAAGGACCAATAGGATACTTTGGTTTACTACCAATTGCTTCACATGCTTCATCTGGTGAAGCATATATACCACCTGGCCCATTAAGCCATACCCACTCCATACCTGCTGAACAGCTGATGGCATATATACCAAAAATAATTGCTAATATATTTTCTTTAAGTTTCATATAATTAATGCCTTTAATAATACTAAGAATCTTGCTAAGAATTTGTTTTTTTAAATAACTACTGTATATAAAAAACCGCCTATAGGCGGTTAGTTTTATGTTCAATAAATTTTATAAAATCATATTATTTATTCTCCTTTTCTTTATCCATTTTTCTATTAATAATCTTTAAGAGTTTATCTCTTAATGTTGTTACACCAATAAACCCTATAGCACCGCCAATAGTTACAGTTGCACTTGTAGGAAGGCTTAACATTTCTACAATACTACTAACACAAAGAGCTAATGAGCCACAAAGTAAAGCTTCTAATATTACTCTGATCATTTTTGTTTCTTGATCATCATAAAGCACTCTTAATGCAGCAATAATCGTAGCTAAAATTGAGCCTTGCCAAATAGGGTTTGTAGAAATTGAAAGGTATAAGCTTTGCCAAAAGTTTGGGTCTTGATCAGACATTTTTTACTCCATAAGTAATTTAATTAATATTTTTTTTAAGAAGGAATTAATTAGTTTCTTTAAACTGTTTTATTAAATCGCCAATAGGCATTAGCGCTTGTTTATCTAGTTCATTACAAATAAAAAGCATATTGTTATAAAGTGGTTGCCAAACTTTTTTCCAGTCAGCATATTGCAATTCAATTTGATAGTGTTCTTTAACAAACTTAATAATTTTTAATGATGTTTTTAAATGATCTTTTTTATTAACCACTAAAGTTTGGTAACTTTTCAAAGCAGCTCTCACTAACCAGTAAGCTTTTTTTCGACTATCTTTATCAAGACTATTCTGACTAAATTGTTTAGTCAAAATGCTCCAAACTAATTCATGTGCAACATCTAAATCATAAGCAGTTGCTATTGGTGAATAGAGGTAATGACCAAAACACTGTAAAGGGATTGGTAATACATCTATACAATGTTGTACTTTACCTGCTAACCATTGATGAATTATTTGATAATCATTATAATGTTTTAAAGATTGTTCTATTACAATCCCTAGTTGTAATGACTCTAAACTGAATGATGTTGTGGATTTTATATTAGGATAATAAGCATCATGCCATGCTTGTCTGCTGTTAATTAATCTCATCTTCTTTACTCATAACTACGCTAATGATAGAAGATTACAGAGATTTCCTATGAAAGTATTTTTGCCTTAACAAGAATAATTTTACTGATATTCTGTAGTAAATAATTTTCTAGCGGGTTGTTTTAGTTTTTGGTATTTACTGTAAGCTTTGGCTACATTTTCATGAATCTGTTGCTTTGATAGATTATTAACATAACCACTCACTAAGGCATAAACTACATACCCTTCAGGTGCCATATAATGTGTAGTTAAAATCGCTGGAGATATGCCTGTTTCCTCAAGAGGTTTAGAAAAATATTGTTGGCTTTTGCAGGCAAACACCGCCACTTTTCTACCACTTTGCAGTTTCCTTTGCTCTTGTGATACAACAGGAGAAGTAGGTGGATTAAATATGCTAGACAACGACCAATCCATTAAACCATTATGTCCTACATAAATAACTAAATTTGCTTTACCTCCTGCCACTAAATTCTTATTATTTATCGTTATAGTCAAGTCATTCAAACCAGCACTGTAATTTAAAAAATCCTGTATAGTATTTTTAATATATTGACCATCATAAGCATCTGCTACTAAATAAATATCTTTTTGCTTATTTTTATAGATTAACCGCTCCAAAATAATTGATTGGGTATTTTTCTCACTACTAATCAATTGCCACTCTTTTTGCTTATTAAAATAAGTTTTTAGACCATAACCTGCTCCCCAATAGAGATTATTGCGAGGGTCTTGTCCATTGCCAATAGCAGCAGGAACAGGAACTATACCCTGATATTTGTTATCACATAATGCAACTAAAACATGAATAACTTTAGTTTCTGCATAAGTATTTGTTACACTAACACAACTAAATACTAGAAATGCGATAAAGTGTTTTAACATATAGGACTCTTTAAGTTTTATAAAACTTCATTAATTGTATTTTACCCAAACAAAAACATTAAAATCACCTTATTTAATATAGAGAATTTTTATGTCTATTAAACTTTTTAAAGGAATATGCTACACCTTTCTAATCACTAGTAGCTTAGCCATGACATCTATTAGTTATGCGCGAGTTTCAGAAACCTCTATTCATACAGCAGCACAAATTGCTTATAGTCGTGCTCAACAGAATAATGAAGGTAAAAATGCTGACTATATTCCAGCTTTAGCTAAAGTTGATCCAAAACTACTAGGTGTTAGCATAGTAACTGTTGATGGTTCTACTATTAATTTAGGAGATTATAAAACACCTTTTGCAATTGAATCTATCTCAAAAGTTTTTACACTTGCCTTAGCCATGAAAGATCATAATGCAAAAGAAGTGTTTGATAAAATTGGTGCTAATCCAACAGGATTACCATTCAATTCTGTATTAGCTATCGAGCAAAACCAAACAGGCAAAGCTGCCATGAATCCTTTAGTCAATGCAGGGGCTATTGCTACCACTAGCTTAGTAAAAGGACATAATGCTGAAGATAAATATAAACGTATTGTTGATACCATGTCTGATTTTGCAGGCCGTAGATTATCTTTAAATAAAGAGGTTTACGAGTCCGAAGCAGCAACTAATCAACACAACCAAGCTATTGCTGTATTACTTCAATCATATGACAGACTCTATGATGATCCTTTCACCACAACAGATGTTTATACAAAAGCTTGTTCAATTAATATTACTGCTAATGATCTTGCTGTTATGGGCTCTGTATTAGCTAACAATGGCATAAATCCTATTACTAATAAACGTTTATTAACAGAAGAGGAAGTAGCTCATATTTTAGCTATTATGACAATGAATGGATTATATGAAACCAGTGGTGATTGGTTATATTGGACTGGCCTACCAGGTAAGAGTGGTGTTGGCGGTGGTATTCTAGCCATTGCTCCTGGTAGAATGGCAATTGCTGTATTTTCTCCTCCTTTAGATGAAGCTGGTAACAGTGTACGTGGCCAACAAATTGTAAGAGATATAACTCGATCTCTAAAT
>JBEBWU010000304.1:0-3877 GCA_040391985.1 Entomomonas sp.
AAAGAGGCCATCGAGTTCTTTATCAACATCGTAGTAATTTTTGGCTACGTATTATTCAATTTATTGTTCATGATTTTCCAAACTGTATCAGACAAGAAAAAAATCTTATTCTTAGTGCAACCGCTTTATTTTATGGATCTGCACTGTTAAGCGGCTTAATCACTTTCTACTTCCCTGATTTTATCTATTTTTTCATGTCAACCTCTGATATTTATGACCTAGAAAGTATGTATGACCCTGCCTCTCATGTAATAAGACCACTGGTTAGGGAGGGCGATCAAAATTGGTTTATGTTTGCTTACTATATTAATAACAATATTAGTATTGCATTTGTTACCTTTGCAGGAGGGATCATTTTTTGCTTAGGAACGTTATATTACTTATTAATAAATGGCATTATTATTGGTATTGTAGCCACTCATCTTAGTGTTAATGGCTATGGTGAAACTTTCTGGCCATTTGTTATTGGGCATGGTTCATTTGAGCTAACAGCCATTGTTATTGCTGCCGCTGCTGGTTTAAAACTTGGTTTAGCAATACTTGCTCCACAGCGTAAAACCCGATTAGAAGCACTACGTTTTGCGGCGAAAACTGCTATAAATCTAGTCATTGGCGCATTTATCATGTTGATTATTGCTGCTTTTATTGAAGCATATTGGTCATCAATGAACAGCGCTTCAAATCTAAGATTTGCTGTAGGTATCTTACTATGGATAGCTGTTATCAGTTATTTCCTGTTTACTGGAAAGACAAGGCAAAGCAATGAAACTAACTGATACCACCATTGAAATACGCCCTCGTAGTGCTTGGGAATCAATTGATCTTGGTATCCTACTAGCTCGTCGTCATGGTTTACTATTGATAATGTCTTGGGCGATAGTAACATTGCCTATCTTTTGTTTATTAACTATTGTTTTTTGGCAAGCTCCTGTTGTTACTATTGAGTCATGGGAAATCCCCTTAGTACCTATCGTTGTTTTTTGGTGGTTAAAACCTATTTTTGATCGAATCCCCTTATATATTTTATCCAATGCTGTTTTTGGGCAAGTACCCACACTCAGTAACACATTAAAATTCTGGTTAAAAAGCTTAAAACATAACACCATTGCCGACCTAACAATACGCCGCCTTAATTTAGCAAGAAGTTTTGAACTACCTGTTAGCCAATTAGAAATGTTCAAAGGTAAAGCAAGAAGGCAACGCTTAAGAAACTTGCATTTAGGTAATAACAGGGCAAAACTACTGACTTTACTATTCATTAATATTGAAGGGATATTAATTACTACCTTATTAACAGTAATCTTTATGATCAGCAGTAGTACCCCCAGTATCTTACCCAACCAAGAATATACAGCCGAAGCTATGTTGATTGATCAACTACCCTTTTGGAAGATACATGCTTATTTCTTTCTTTATGCACTCGTATTGCTTATAACAGAGCCAATCTATGTTTCTTGTGGTTTTTGTTTATATTTAAACCGTCGAGTTCGTATGGATGCATGGGATATAGAATTATCTTTTAGACGTCTTAGTAATCGTTTAACACAGACACTTTCTATTGTATTTATTACGTGTTGCTTAGTATTAATAGGTGGATACCCTACTCATTTGCAGGCTGAACCATTAAACAATCAACAAACAACAAGTACACAACAGCAGCGCGATACAGATAAAAAACAAATAGAACAGATTTTAAAATCACCTCCTTTTTTTGAACAAGAGGAACAAACAAGACTGCGCTGGATTAATGATCCAACCTCATCACCAGAACCTTCTGTTAAAGACTCCTCGTCATTTAATTGGCTAGGATGGCTGTCATTAGATTTTTTTAAAGTTTTTATCTGGGCAGTTGTTATTTTCGCTGTACTTCTAGTTCTTTGGCTATTCGCTAAACATCTTTCTATCACTAAGAAATACCAAAAAGCTGTCACACCTCCTGAACAGTTATTTGGTTTAGCTATTACTCCAGAAAGTCTACCAACTAATATTGTGGAAGAATTTGAACGTTACTGGCAACAAGGACAAACACGTCAAGCACTCAGTTTGCTATACCGTGCTTTATTGAGCCACCTTGCTCATCAATATCAAATTCCTTTAAAAAGCTCTCACACAGAAGGGGAGATAGTTACCTTAACGAAGCAGACACAAATATCTACAGTAACAGACTTCACCCAAAGCCTAACTAACCAATGGTTACTTATGGCTTATGGGCATTACCCTATTCAGCCAGAACAGAAACAACTACTAATCACTGGTTGGCAAGCATTAATGCAATTAAAGAACAAGGAGGCGATCCATGAGAAAACTCTCTAATGGAATGATACTCCTACTTGTTATCTTCTTTATTTTATTAATAGCGGTTATTGGCTATATTTATAATAATACCGAAAGTTATAAGACAATCATCACAAAACCTGAGCCTTATAAAGTAAAAACTAATCCTTACCTTGCTGCTGAATATTTTTTAAAAGAGCATAAACAAAAAGTTACTAACAGAAAATTTCTTAATTTTTTTGATAAATTACCGACTACCAAGCAAACAGTCTTGTTATTAGGAGAACACAACCACTTAACACCATCCCAAAACAAAAAAATTCTTGATTGGGTAAGTAATGGTGGACAACTTATTGTTGAAATTAGTCATAACAAAGATTATAGAAAAAATACTTATACTGATACATTGCTTAATGACTTAGGCATTGAACTAGCTATAGCAGAAATTGATGACCCAAAAAAAGAATTACTCACTACACTTTATATTGAAAACGAAACAACACCTATTACGCTAAACTTTCTTCCTCGTTATGCGTTAATTGATTCAGATGATAAAGCCTCTCTTTGGGCTAATGATGCAAATGATAATACTCATATCCTACAACTACCTTATCAAAAAGGAAGAATTACGGTTATTTCAGATGCTAATTTATGGAAAAATAATTCTATTGATCAGAAGGATCATGCATGGTTATTACATTACTTAACAGCAGGTAATGATGTTGTTCTGGTTTATAACTCGTTCTCACAAACGCAAATAGACCACCCTAATGCTTTTGTTAATTTCTTTAAGCATTTCCCCTATACTTTACTCGCACTTATCTTATTGATTATTGCTGTGCTATGGTATAAAGGGATGCGCTCAGGCCCTCTTGAAGCACTGTTTAGTAGAAATCGTCGCCGCTTACCTGAGCAACTATCCGCACAGGCTAATTTTTTATATAAAAAAATGGGAGCAACACAACTTATTGCTGTTCTACAGCAAGATATTAACTACCTTGCTAAAAAGCGTCATTCTCGTTTTGACGACCTTCCCATTGATCAACAATATCATTTGCTTAGTAAGTTAACACAACACCCCATAGAAACAATCTCCAATGTAATGGGAATAACAGATCAACACAAACTTTCAAAACTTGAATTTATTAAAATGGTTACTGCCCTCCAAGCAATCAGGAACACACTATGACAGACATGACAAAATACCAAAATCCTGCAACAGCAGCCACACCACAACCTGATAGCAATTTACAAAATGCTCACAACTTTGTACAAAGATTACGTCAAGAGTTACAAAGGGCTATTGTTGGTCAGGCTGATATTATTGATCAAACCATTATTGTGTTACTAGCTAATGGCCATGTATTGCTAGAAGGTGTACCAGGGCTCGGCAAAACTTTATTAGTACGTGCCTTAGCAAAATGTTTTAACGGTCAATTTGCACGTATTCAGTTCACTCCAGATTTAATGCCTAGTGATGTAACAGGCCACGCCATTTACGACATAAAAACAGAGCAATTTAAATTGCGCAAAGGGCCTATTTTCACTAACTTACTGTTAGCAGATGAAATTAACCGTGCCCCAGCTAAAACACAATCAGCAT
>JBEBWU010000305.1:0-3873 GCA_040391985.1 Entomomonas sp.
TGTTCTGGCTTTAACAAATTAAAGGTATTTTCTATATCTCTTAATAGAGTAATACTATGTTCATAGAATACTTTCCCTTCTGCAGTAAGACTCATCTTCCTAGTGGTTCGATTAAGTAACCTTATTCCAAGATGACTTTCCAAACCCTGAACAATCTTTGAAACAGCAGGTCTTTGTAATTGTAATAAAGGTGCGGCACGAGAAAAACTACCACTCTCTATCACACACACATAAACTTTCATAGCTTGTAATAAATCTATACTCATAATACTTGCTCTTTACACAGTATTTATTAGTTCCTATTAGGAAATAGTCTACGTATTTTTTAACTATTTATCCAGTCAAACAAAACAAATAAAATCATCCTAAAACTAACTCAGTAAATATTAAAGGACCTATTTCCATGAAAAAACTGCATATTATTTGGTCTCACCCAAGAATAGACTCACTAACCGCTCAAATGGTTAAAGTTATCAAACAACAGGCTATAGAACAGGGACTTACTACCAGCGAATTAGACTTATATCGTGCTAATTTTAATCCAGTATTACCTATAGAAGATGAACCTGATTGGAGTAATCCCAATAAAGTTTACTCTACAGAAGTGATGCAATTGGCAGATCAAATAACTGATAAAGATATTATTGTATTTGTCTTCCCTGTATGGTGGTATTCATTCCCAGCTATCCTTAAAGGCTATTTAGACAGAGTCTGGAATTTTGGTCTAGCTTATGGTGCAGAACATAAATTTTCCATTCAAACTATTCGTTGGATTGCCTTAGTGGGTGATGTAAAGCATGCCTTTGAAAAAAGAGGTAATGATCAACATATAGTACACCTATTGGATAAAAGCATTAGCTCTTATGGTGGTGTAACTGACTCCAAAGTAGAATTTCTTTATGATACATTGGGTAGTGAAGTTACAGATAGTGACAGAGAACAGCATTATCAACGATTATTTGAGCAAGCTAAAAATGTTATCAAACAATTAGTTGCTTAATTAACTTGATATAACAGCATAACTATTTAATATATTTAGTTTATAAAAATAAAATAATAGTTATGCTTGTTAAGCATTTTCTTAAAAATAGGATCTTTATGTATATTGTTATTTTCAAAGCAAAAGTAAAACAGCTCAATGAACAATATAATGATTTCGCAAATCAACTAAGAACCTTAGCGTTTAATGAATTTGGCTGTCTTGATTTCCAGTCTATTGCAGAAAATGATCAAGAAATCACTCTCTCCTATTGGCCCTCAATGGAACATATTAAAGCATGGAAAGCTCATCCATTGCATCAGCAAGCACAAAAATTAGGTAAGAAATATTGGTATCATTCCTACACTGTACAGATAGTAGAAATAATAAAAGAATACAGTATTAACTCAGAAAATAATTAATGAGCTAATCTTTTCTCTGAATAACGCTCATGAGCACGGCTAGGCACTTCACCTGCTGCCAGTTGCTCCATACTTGGTGTTTCGTAAGTAAAAACTTCAGTAATTTGATTGTTATCATCAACCATTACTGCTTTTGACTTACGACCTACTAATTGACTTACTGGGCACTGTTCATAAGCCATTAAAATGGCCAAATCCCCTTTATTAAATAAATGTGCAGCAGCACCATTTAAACAAATTTCACCAGCACCTTTAGTGCCTGGAATAACATAAGTCTGTAGGCGATTACCATTAGTAATATTCACCACATCAATTTGGGTATAAGGTAAAATACCACTGGCCTCTAGTAGTAATGGGTCAATGGTAATAGAACCCACATAATCCAAGTTCGCCTCAGTCACCCGACAGCGATGGATTTTACCGTACATAAATAAACGTGTAGCTTCTTGCACTTTTGAACCTTCTACTTAACACTAACACTGATAAAGTCAATTGACCTTCAGGATGGCTATTATACTAGCAATTTTCTAAATACAAGTATTTTTTTTATGAAAACTAATTTCATTAGAAATATTATTGCAACTTAGTATTAATAACCGTATATTGCCCACAAATTTTACTTTGATGACGGTGTAATAATTAATGAAAAAAATTATAGCATTAGCAGTATTTCTAACACTAATAGGTTGCTCAAACTCTTTCTCTGAATCAAATTTAAGAAAGGCCACCGCACGCTCAATAGGATTACAAGAACACGAATTCATTATTGGCAATAGAAAAAATGGTGTATCGACTATTGAGTATGATGTAAAAAATAAAAATAATGGTGAGATTTATCATTGCTCTACTGTATTCGCTCCAATTTCTGGAGGTGTTACCACTAGTCCTAGCTGTGTTGATAAATTCGGATCTGCAATTGAACCAGTTACTGATAAGGTTACTTTCTAAAAATATATAAAACCTACATATAAGGCTTCAATATCATGATTAAACAAAAAATATTTCTATCTTTATCTGTCTTTACATTATTGGTAGGCTGTTCAAATACTGTTGCGCCTGGAATGGTTAGAGAGAAAACAGCTGTATCATTAGGCTTAGAAAGGCATGAATTCACGCTCAGTAATAGACAAGATAATACCGCCGATATTCAATATGATCTTAATCTAAAAAATGGAGCAAGTTATCACTGTACAATGCCATTTTCTTTTTTCTTTATACATGAACCCACTTGTTTAGACAAAAATGGCAACCAATTAAAAAAAGTTGAGACTAAAAAAGAGACTTTCTAATTTAAAGTTTTTTACTTTCCATAAAAAAACCCCTCTAATGAGGGGCTTTTTACAGCTACGTATGTTTAAAGTAACATTGAACGAATATCAGCCAACACATCCGCTAAACGTTTAGTAAAGCGTGCTGCCGCTGCACCATTAATCACACGATGATCATATGATAATGATAATGGCAACATTAAGCGTGGTTGGAAGCCTTTACCATCCCAAACTGGTTGCATGGTCGCTTTATTCACACCAAGAATAGCTACTTCAGGTGCATTAACGATAGGTGTGAAACCAGTACCGCCAATATGACCTAAACTAGAAATAGTGAAACAAGCACCTTGCATTTCGTCTGGTTTTAACTTCTTATCACGTGCTTTAGCAGCTAAATCAGCAGCTTCTTGAGCAAGTTCAAAGAGGCTCTTCTTATCTGCATTACGAATAACAGGTACTAATAAGCCATCTGGCGTATCCACTGCAAAGCCTACGTGTACATATTTCTTACGAATAAGTGCTTTACCACTAGGCGCTAACGAACTATTAAAGTCTGGCATTTCTAACAATAAGTATGCACAAGCCTTAATTAGGAAAGGTAACAAGGTTAACTTAACACCTTTTTTATCACCTAATGCTTTTTGAGCAACACGGAATGCTTCAAGCTCAGTAATATCAGACTGATCGAACTGAGTAACATGTGGCACATTAACCCAACTACGATGCAAATTCAGTGCTGCAATTTGCATTAAGCGAGTCATTGCTACTTCTTCAATCTCACCAAAGCGACTGAAATCAACTTCAGGGATTGGCGGAATGCCACTACCACCTGTTACTGCACCAGCAGCAGCTTTAGGCTGTTGTAACTGTTGCTTAACAAAGTTTTGTACGTCTTCTTTTAGAATACGTCCACGTGGGCCTGTAGGTGTCACTAAACCTAAATCTACCCCAAAATCACGAGCGACCATGCGCACTGCAGGGCCTGCATGTACTTTAGCACTATTACCTGCTGGGGCACCTGTAGGCGCACTAACAGGTGCAGGGCTAGCTTTAGCTACTGCTGGAGCACTCGCTTGTGAAGTAGCCGCCTCTTTTGTAGGTTCTGCTACAGGAGCTGCGCTACCTGCTACTTCTAATTCAATCATAGGGTCGCCATCTTTCAATGAATCACCCATTTTAAATAGAAGCTTCTTCACAATACCTG
>JBEBWU010000306.1:0-3862 GCA_040391985.1 Entomomonas sp.
AACCGAATTTTAGCATTCGAATAATGACCGATAGGCCAGCTGATTATGATGGATGGCCTGTAGAGATTTTACCTCTTAATGAGCAGATATTAAACGATTGGTTAGGCTTTACAAATTATCATTATCGTCGTAAGGCTGCAGGTATCTTAACAGCTTTACCGTATGCTGAACGTACTGTATTTTTAGATACAGATACTATTCTAAAAGAAGATGCAAATCAGTTATTTACTTTATTTAATAAGGGGCAGGTTTTAGTTGATTGTATTGAAGGTAATTGGAGTCAATGCATTCATGATGATTTAATGGGTAAAATTAATGAGTACTTAATAGCAAACTACCCACAGCTAGATACATCACTAAAAATCCTTAATTCTGGCGTATTAGGTGTATTTGCAGAGGATAGTCAGTTAATAGAAAAGGCTATTGAGCTTATTGATGAACTGTGGCCAAAAGATCCTGAATGTCGTGTATTAGAACAATTTTGTTTAGCCATTAGTTTTGATAAGCAAAGAGCGTTAGTAGAACATAATATTATTTATCATTATTGGAGTAAAAAAGAGTTTTTCCATCAAATGGGAAAATATTTCTTTGAAAAATATGGATATAGCTATCAAGTAGATTACCCTGAGAAAAGTAAAGAAATTTTAACCACTATTATTCGGCCATCTTTTTTGAAACGTTTAATATTGCGTTTGAAGGTACGATCATTTCCTAAGAAGCAAAGAAGTGGTTTATTAAAATTACTTTATGCTTTAGCACTTAATTCTAATGGTTATGAAACAAGCCAAAAAATTGCTTATTGGCTACAGGCGATGAATAAAGATTTTCCTCGTTATAACCCAGCAGCGTATGAACAATTTAAGCAAGGGCAGTGGCCTACTGATTACCAAAAAATAGCAACAGTTAAGCAGCAACAGGATTTTTTAAGTTTTCTTAAGAAACAGAGACTATTAAATTAACCTAAGAAATTAAAGATTACTTGATAATAGTTTCATCTGTTTCTTGTTTTTCTGTAGCAAAGCCTATTGGTGTGGGTTCCATGCTGATATTAAAATCAGGTTGAATGTAAAAATCAATGCCGCCTAAGTAACCTGTACGTGCCAAAGAGCTGATTACTTTATCGCTTGTTTTAGCTTGAAAATAAATGGCAGCATTTCTGCCTTTGATAAAGGGTAAGTTGATTGTAAATTCTGTATTAGCAGGAATGCTTCCCACTGATGACTCGTTGCCATTTACTTTAACTATATAGAGTAATGGCTCATTGGAAGTATTGTGAATAGTAAGTTTAGGTGCCTCTTGCCAAGCCACAAAAATAAAAGAACATAGCAAAAGTATAAGAATAGTAATAATACGACGTTTATTAGCTAGCTTAGCGCCTTTTTTAGGTTTTGTTTCTTCAACTGTCACAATATTATCCCGTGTTCTTTCAATAAATTAGTTAACGCTTCTTCATCCCAAACAGGAACACCTAACTCATTAGCTTTAGTGAGTTTAGAACCGGCATCTACACCTGCTACGACTACTGATGTTTTTGCTGAAACACTGCCAGCCACTTTTGCACCCAATTGTTCTAAATACAGCTTGGCCGCATCTCGTTTCATCGTTTGTAGTGTACCTGTTAGTACCCAGCTTTGACCTGTGAGAGGTAAGTTCTGTTTGGTTTGCTTTTGTTCACTTTGCCAATGCATACCAAAGTCTTTTAACTGAGCTTCTATAGCATTTGCTTTATCTACATTTTGAGGTTGCTTAAAATAATCAAGCAAACTATTAGCTGCCCGCTCTGATAGTTTGTCTACTACAGATAGATCAATTTTATCAGCCTTTATAATTGCTTCAAGGGTGTTGAAACGTTTTGTTAAACGTTCTGCAGTGGTATCTGCAATAAAAGGTATATTTAACGTTTTTAGTAAGTCAGCAAGTGTAAAACTAGCCGTTAAATTTTCAGCAATATCACCTTCATTTTGCAATTGAAGATAATTTAATAATTGTTGTAATGTTTGTTGATTATGGTGTTCAGCGAAGAAATTATTAATCTCGTAAGCTACCTCTAAACCAACATCAGGTAGTGAAGTAAGAATTTCTGGGTAAGCTTGTTTAATGCGTGTGAGTGAGCCAAAAGAGCGAGCTAATAGTTTAGCGGTACTTTCGCCCACATTTGGAATGCCTAGAGCATAAATAAATCTTGCAAGATCAGGTTTTCTTCTGTTATTAATTGAGGTTAATAAATTATTGGTAGAAGTCTCTGCAAAGCCTTCTAACTCAATTACTTGTTCAAAAGTAAGCTGGTATAAATCAGCAGGAGAGCTAATTAATGCTTTATCAACTAACTGCTCAACAATTTTATCGCCTAAACCATCAATATCTAAAGCTTTACGAGAAACAAAATGGATAATAGATTGCTTAACTTGAGCAGGGCAGGATAGCCTGCCTGTACAACGATAAATAGCACCTTCTGAAATATGTTCTTGTCCTTTACTACGCTTTATAAGTTGGGTACGCTCAACCATTGAACCACAAACTGGGCAATATTCAGGAATCTGTACAGTTTTAGCATTCATAGGACGACGTTCAAGCACAATACTAGTAATCTGTGGAATAACATCGCCAGCACGACGGATAATAACTGAGTCACCAATCATTAAGCCTAGTCGAGTAACCTCATCCATATTATGTAGAGTAGCATTAGACACAACAACACCGCCAACATGTACAGGCTTCAATCTGGCGACAGGTGTAACAGCTCCTGTACGACCAACTTGGAACTCAACATCCAATAACTCAGTAATTTCTTCTTGAGCAGGGAATTTATAGGCGATAGCCCAACGTGGTTCACGAGAGCGAAAACCTAATTGTTGTTGATCTTCTATTTGATTGACTTTAAACACTACACCATCAATATCATAGCCAAGACTATCACGACGTTGGCCAATATCTTGGTAGTAATTAAAGCATTCAGTAAAACCTGTAGCCAATTTTAATTCAGGGCTAATAGGAATACCCCATTTCTTTAATTGTAATAATGCTTGCTGTTGTGTATTAGCCAATTCGTTATCTTCTGTAATAAAACCATAACAACAGAAGGTTAAAGGTCTAGTAGCAGTTACTTTTGAATTTAATTGGCGAAGTGAACCTGCTGCTGCATTACGAGGATTGGCAAAAGGTTTACCCTCGTTAGCTAATATGGAAGCGTTAAGCTTTTCAAAACCTGCTCGAGGCATATATACTTCGCCTCTAACCTCCAATCGTGCAGGCCATCCAGAACCGTGTAACTTTAAAGGAGTATTACGGATGGTACGGATATTGGCTGTAATATCTTCACCTGTAGCACCATCGCCACGAGTGGCTCCTCTTACAAAGATACCATTTTCATAAACAAGACTTACTGCTAAACCATC
The DNA here is from genome assembly GCA_040391985.1 of Entomomonas sp. Taxonomy (GTDB): domain Bacteria; phylum Pseudomonadota; class Gammaproteobacteria; order Pseudomonadales; family Pseudomonadaceae; genus Entomomonas. Next base: position 3,396 of record JBEBWU010000306.1, read on the forward strand.
TAATTTGGGTTCACAACAGTAGACAATTTCAGCTGAGGTTGATAATCCTTCTTTAACCCGTCGATCAAAGTTTTTTAAATCATCTTCTGCAAAAGCATTACCAAGACTTAGCATAGGCACTTCATGCTGTACAGTATTAAATTGAGGTAATGCTTCACCACCAACTCGTTGAGTCAGTGAATCAGTAGTTTTTAACTCAGGATATTGCTCTTCTAATGCCTGTAGCTCACGAAATAAACGATCATACTCAGCATCAGGGATAGTAGGGTTATCAAGTACATAGTATTGATAACTATGATGATTAAGTTCTTTACGAAGTTGTTCTACACGTAAGATAGCTTGTTCTTTTGTCAACATAGTAGTACCAGAAGGGGAAAAGATGCTGTTTGTTACAGCACCTTAAAAGTAGGCTTAATATTTCTTTTTGAGTTTACGGCGTTCAAAATCAACAATACGTTGCCGATAAT
>JBEBWU010000307.1:0-3861 GCA_040391985.1 Entomomonas sp.
GTCCGCAGCAAATGGATGGGTAGCATCAATTACTAAATCAACTTGTTCATTAGTAAATAAGTCTGTCATTTGCGCGCTATCTAATCTGCCCATGTGTACTTTACCCATTAAGGTCAGCGCAGTTTCACTGCCTGCTTCGGTAGCGACTGAAAGGCCATAGCTTAAGCCAAGCCTTTCTAACATCTGACACAATAAGACTGCATCAGAGGTGCCACCAAAAACATGGATTTTTCCCTTAAAAGCTTGGCTCACACCGTATATCCTCGTGGTGTAATCATATAGTCTTTATAACGATAGGTTGATTTATTACCCACAATCACCATTGAGGTCATACCTACCACGGTATAGTCAATATCTTTAAAGGTGGTCAGCCATAAATCTTCTTTGCTACGACCTGCCGCTTTCACTATGCCGACTGGCGTATCTGGGCTTTTAAAAGGTGCCATTAATTCAAAGGCTTTTGCTAAATGGTCTGGGCGACCTTTAGAACGTGGGTTATAAAAACAGATTACAAAATCAGCTTCGGCTGCCATGCGTACCCGTTTTTCAATTAACTCCCAAGGGGTTAATAAATCGCTTAAACTGATATGGCAAAAGTCATGCATTAATGGGCAGCCCAAAATAGCTGCACAAGCTACACTAGAGGTAACACCTGGGATTACTTGCACATCAATATCTAACTTATCGCGGGCTATAATTTCAAAGATAGGCCCTGCCATACCATAAACACCCGTATCACCGCTGCTTACCAGTGCTACATTTTTGCCTGTTTTAGCGGCTTCAATAGCCACTTCACAGCGCTCTATCTCTTTACACATACCTGTTCTAACGAGCTCTTTACCTTCAATTAAAGGCTTAATTAGATTGGTATAGGTTTTATAACCTACAATTACATCCGAATTTTTAATAGCGGCTACTGCATCTTGAGTCATTGAACCTTCATCACCAGGGCCTAAACCTACTAAATACAACATATACTTACTCCTAATGTGATGGTAATACCATCCTGTTTTAACGTTTCACCTAATAAATTGCCGTCACTCATAATCCACGCAGAAGGCTGTGACACACTGCCTATGCCAAGTGTTTTACGGACAAAATCAGAAGCAGCAAATCGATGTTCATGCTGCTGTAACTCTTCAATCGTAAATACGGTAAAGGGCGCTGCTAACCGCTTAGCTAACGCAAGCAGCCCTTGCTCATCTTGTTTAATAATGACACTGCCAATTTGTTTAATGGCTCTAATATCTAGCTGATATTTTGCTAAGTGTTGGCAAAGCGTTTGGTAGATTAATTCAGCATCTGTATCACGCCGACAGCCCATCCCTACTACAATATTTTTTGGGATAACCTGTATCACAGGACAATCACAATTAATCCGTAAATCAGTACGATTAGATACAATTACGAGTGCAGCTAATTCACTAGGTAACTGCTTAAGGTCTGTTAATTCTACAAAGCCACGCACATCCTTCACAGTTACTTGCTCAAGATATAAGCCAACTTGCTGACCACTTACCAACATTTGATTAATATCTTTAACCTGTTGTCGATAAGCCGCTACATCTCCGCCCACTTCTTGAATTAAGGTATCCAATGCCGCCACTTGGTTAACATCGGTAGCCGTAGTAATTACAGGCGTTGCCTCTAACAGTTGGGCTATCTGCATAGTTAGCTTATTACCACCACCAACATGGCCAGATAACAAACTAATTACATGCTGCGCTTGCTCATCCATTACTAATACTGCAGGGTCTGCTAATTTATCACTCACCAATGGCGCAATCATGCGTACGGTAATACCTGTGGCACAAATAAATAGTAAAGACTGATAACTAGCAAATAATCGTTTTACACAATCCGCCATACTACCGTTAAAACCAATAAAGCCTTCGCTAACCAGCTTATCGCTGGTATAACAATCACAAGAGATTAACTTAGCCAAGCGTAAAGCTTGTGCTTTAGCCCCCGGTGTGACAGTTAGTACCGCTAATTCAGGCTTTTCTAAATTCATGGCTAAAATCTGCGTCATAGAGTTTTGAGTAGTGGTACTCTTCACCAAGAAAACGACCCACTAAAATAAGTGCCGTTTTATTAATCCCTGCTTCTTTTACCTTCTGTGCAATATCCGCTAAAGTGCCCTCAACTTTTTGCTCATCTGGCCATGTCGCTTTATAAATCACTGCCACAGGCGTATCCATTGGATAACCTTTGCCATTATCGTGTAGGTTATCGACCACACTGCCGATATTTTGGACTGATAAGAAGATAGCCATTGAAGTTTGGTGTTGTGCAAAAGCTTCCAATGACTCTTTAAAAGGCATTGGGGTACGCCCTTCCATCCGAGTAATAATTAAGCTTTGGGCTACTTCAGGCACAGTATATTCCACACCTAATTGGGAAGCTGCACCTAAGAAAGAACTGACACCGGGTACAGAAACAAAACCAATATTTAACTTAGCTAGTTCTTCACTTTGTTCACGAATTGAACCGTAGAGCGATAGGTCGCCCGTTTGTAAGCGAACGACTAATTTGCCTTGCGCTATGCCCTGTTGCATTAAGCTGATAATTTCTTCTAAATTTAAGGTTGCACTATCGTGACAAGCTGCACCCTCTTTACAATAATTTAATAAATCGTGGTTAATCAGTGAGCCTGCATAAATCACCACATCCGCTTTAGCTAAAATACGGTAACCTTTTAAAGTGATTAACTCACAATCACCCGGGCCTGCGCCAATAAAATAAACTTTACTATGGTCGATAGTTGCTTGTGTCATTCGCTTACTGCCCCTTTTGTACAGGAAATAATATAGGTTGGGTTATTGGGTTTAAAATATTTACCCTTACCCAACTTGGTTAAACGTGATACTTGTAATTGGCTTGCTTCAATATTGTCAAAACCAACTTGCTGTAGAATATCTAGGGCTTCCATTAAGTTATTTAATAAAATAAAGTTCAGCACTAAACGCCCTTGTGGATTTAAATTGGTAAATGCCCAATTAATAATTTCATCTAAAGCGCCACCACTACCCCCTACAAATACAGCATCAATAGGCTGCATAGGTAATACTTCGGGGGCGTTGCCTTCAATAACCTGCAAATTAGTAACCGCAAACTTTTCACAGTTTTGTTTGATTAAACTAATGGCCTCAGGATTTTTCTCAATAGCAATGGTTTTTAAATTAGGGTAACGTAAACTAGCTTCAATACAGATACTACCTGTACCTGCTCCCACATCAACTAAAGTGTGCGCGTTTTCTAAATTTAACCAGTCGATGGTTAATACTCGAACTTCTTCTTTAGTCATGGGTACATCACCCCGAATAAATAATTCATCTTTCATCAATAATCACCACTACATTCATTTGATAAGGTTGATCTAACACATCTGTGGCTGGCACAATCGTAATTTGCTCATTGGGATAAGAAAGGTTTTCACCAATCACGAGGGTACGTTGTAAACCACGGTTAATAATTTGTTGGGCAATTTGGTAAGGGCCAATCTTGTCATCGGTCACTAAGGCTACTTTTTTATGCTGTAACATAAAATCAAAGTCAGGGGTTTTACCATGACTGCTGGTTAAATAAACATCATTCATATCCAGTGCAATACGTGAGAAAAGGTATTGCATAGAACTGATACCTGATACTACTTGTACTCCACTGCCACTCATTTGCTGATTAATATATTTTCCCAAACCATAGAGCATAGGGTCGCCAGAGGCTAATACCACCACTTTTTCATGTTGGTGCTGTTTCAGCCAAACTATAAGATCAGATAATTTTTTATCCAGTAAATGCTCTTTAGCATGTTGATGAGGGACTGCTGCCAGTTGCCTTTCTGCACCAACAATCCAATCA
>JBEBWU010000308.1:0-3860 GCA_040391985.1 Entomomonas sp.
AGCAAAAGCGATAGCTAGGTGATAGAAGGTTAATAAAAATATACCTCCAATAAAACCACAAACCATCATTAACAGGGTTGGAAGTTCAATAAAACCCCATAGTGGAAGAGTAGAAACTGCAAAAAGTAAAGCATTAATACGGATCAGTTTGGCACGGTTAAAATGGTCAGATAACCAACCAATAGGCCATTGTGCTAAGAAGCCTGCACCAATACAAACCATTACAAATAAACTGGCATTAGAAGTATCTAGGCCACTCTTTTTAGCATAAACAGCAGCCAAACCATAGAAAGAGCCTACCATGATTCCTACTAAAAATATCATAATAAGTGCTTGTGGAACTTTCTGCCAGAAAAAACCAATCTCTAATGGAGCAGCAGCTAGTTTTGCAGGATGAACACGGCGTGTCATGGCAATGGGAATTAAACAGGCCGCGAATAACATTGCAATCATAATAAGTGGTTTGAAATCTAAAGCAGGAAATTGATGTAAATAGGCCTGCCCCAACATTAATCCTAAATCAGTGGCAATCATATAGCCAGCAAAAGCAATACCACGCTGGTTTTCTTCGGCTTGTTCGTTAAGCCAACTTTCTAAAACCATGTATTGGTTCATCATTACAATACCAATAACAAAACGTAATACTACCCATACAGCAATATTCTCAATTAATACATAAGCTAATGTAGCAATTGTCGCTAGGCCTGCACAGGCAACATAGGAGCGGATATGTCCGAAACTAGCAATAAGTCGGTGACCTATTTTGGCACCTACTACTAAACCTGCATAAAAGGCAGTGGTTAAACTACCAATAAGCATTTCACTAACACCCTCTGAAGCAAGTCTTAACCCCAAATAGGTGGTAAAAAGACCAGAGCCTGCAAGCATTAAAATAGTGGCTAAATAAATAGCTGGAAATGTATAAATGGGGTTGTTAGTCATATCACTGGTAACTGTAAAGTTATTAAGGAAAGATTCTGATTATAGAAAGGTTGTTTTAAGCACACTATTCTACAATAGGTCAAATCAGCTTAGTATGTATTTTTTATTGTTATAATAAATATTTTGTAATAGAGAGTTAGGAGTATTAGATCGTGATTACTGAATTGTTAATAAGGAAGGCTAAACCTAGCGATGCGGCAACTATTTTATCGCTAATAACAGAATTAGCTATTTATGAGAAAGCAGAACATGAGGTGTTAGCAACAGAGGAAACTATTAAATCATCCTTATTTGCTGATGATTCAACTGCTCAAGCGTTAGTTTGTGAAAATGAGCAAGGAAAAATAATTGCCTATGCTATTTATTTTTATAATTATTCAACATGGTTAGCCAAGAAAGGACTTTATTTAGAAGATTTGTATGTGGCTGAAAGCGAAAGAGGTAAAGGGGTTGGTAAACAATTATTATTGCATTTGGCTAAAATGGCTGTAGAACAGGGATGTGGCCGTTTTGAGTGGAGTGTGCTTGATTGGAATACACCAGCCATTGAGTTTTATGAGTCATTGGGGGCAAAACCACAAGATGAATGGACTGTTTATCGATTAACTGAAAGTGCTTTAAAAAATTTGGTAGGCTGAAGGGAATTTAAAAAGTCCTGAGTACTTTTTGGTAGTGAGGATGAAGTACTCAGGCAATGGGCTTCTGTTATAAATCTATACTGCTAACTAGTTAAAGGTTAAGATCAAAATTATCTGTCCAACTTATTTTTTGCCATATTCCACTATTAAACTTACCTTTAGCATCAGGAACGAATGGATCTTTATCTTTTCCTTTAGGTAAAGGATTATCCTCAGATAAGAGCCCTAATCCAGGTGTAATAGTACAGTAATTACCATTACAATAAGCAGTTACATCTGGAGGTAAAGTAGAAACACTGGTTTCTAAATAAGCTTCTGTTAATAAAGATATTCCTGTTGCTATGTCAAAGTTATATGTCCGTTGTGTACCTGAGCCAGGAACACAATTCTTAGTAACGGTCTTAGTAGGAATATAAGTATTAAAAACCATACGATCGAAGTCAGCATATGCGGCAGAAACAACTTTTTCTCCTGCGGAGTTGGTGGCTTCACCTAATCTAATAACAAAACCATTTGTTAGTTTGCTTTCATCAGTTAATGTTTGACCATCTAATGAAGTAACAGCTAAATTAGCTTCTGTAATCACTGTTCCAGTCGGTGAGTCAACTTGTTTTGGAAGACGTAAAGAATAAATTCTGTCTTTTGTATCTGTTGATAATGGGTGAGCTCTATAGCCAGAACCTATGCTAACGGATAATATATTTTTAAGCTCATCTTTTGAAAACTCAGTAATTACAGGAGCATAATAAAACCTACGAGAATCTACTAATGTATCACCTGCTAATTTAGCTACAATACCATTTTCTCCACCTCCTGATGTTATTAAACCATTTACAGCATTACCATTATTTACTTTAAAGCGCCATAATTGTCCACCCATATCACCAAAAAAGATATCCGTAATTAAATCATCAGTTGTACTAGATGTGTCAATAGTATCTGTAACTACCGCGACAGGGCTTGGAATGCTATAACTCATATTTGATGAGGTAGACCAAATTAGACTACCATCTTTAGCATTAACAATATATAAGGCATTACCTACAGTATCGGCATGGCGTGCTGGATTATCATCTTGTGATTTGTCATAGCCACCACCAAAGATAAGTACAGGAGTTATTGTTCCATTTATATCTATTTTACCTATTACAGGTGTAGACCATGTATCACCTAAGTTAGTAAAACCAGCTCTTGTTTTATCAATCATCCAAGCCAGTTTAGGAGAGGCTTTATCACTAATATTAAGTGCATATAGGTAAGGTCCACCACGCCCTGATACAACATAAGCAAAGGCATCTTCACCTGTATTTATATACCCATTACTATTGGTGTCATCATGATAAATAACGATATTGCCGTCCATACCATAATTTCTAACTTCATTGATGAATAATGTTTTTCTTGCTTGTAGATGTTGGATAATAGGTAACATCTCTTTAGGCATATACTCATATAAAGCTTGCCCAGAAGTCACATCAAATCCCCTTATAAAGCCATCATTACTTGCCAATATTGCAACTTGGTTTAAGTCAGCAAGATCACATTCAAGTACAGTTTCCCCAGAGGCACAGCTATAAGTAGCGAGAGCTACCCCACTTTTAGCAGAATCCCCCATTTTTTTATCGTTTGCTTCGGTACCACCACCAGCAGCATATTTATAGCCACGAATGAAATTTAATAATCCTTTACGGACGTTATCTTGATTGTCACCAGACAATGCTAAATCAGCATTGGACAAGCCTGAGGATGCTATTAATTCTTCAGTAGTAGCTCCATTTATAGTAAATACATTTCTTAATGCAGGAGTTTTAAACTGAGCAACAACACCACCTAGATCAACGTTACCACCATCTGCTGTAGACCAACGGCTTGAAGCACTATTTTTTATTGTTCCGTCTGTATTGAGTGCTGAGGCACCTTTGCTATCATAGAGGACTGCACGTTGCCCCATTTCTCCACCAGTTAATATAGCTTCAACATATTTCATTTGAAAACTTTTCATATTACCAGGCCAATAATCATAGTTTTCAGATTTATAAAGTGCGTAATATACTTCATTACGTTGTTTATATTTAGTTTCAGGGCTCAAGGTAACTTGACCACTGGTACTAGGACTGTCTACAAGTAATGCTCCACTAACAATATCTTTAAAGGCTTCAGTTAGTTCTGAAGAATTACTGGCGTTATAAGATTTACCCATACCATATGATGCAAGGTCATTAATAAACTTTTGAGCATTACCCGTGGTGGATAATGTAAAACCAATAGTATGAGTTCTTA
>JBEBWU010000309.1:0-3855 GCA_040391985.1 Entomomonas sp.
TTAGATATTATAGATATAAAACGTTCATTAACAACTACTGTTGCGTATCAGTATTTTAGAAAACGGGTAGAACAGTTAACGCCTACTGCTATAAAACTATTTGCAAAGTTACGGATATATCAACAAGAGTTTGAGCAGTTTGCAATAACTGATTTAGATAAAAAGTTTAGACAGCTTATTAATTATGAAGCTAGAAATACATGGAAAGAGCGTTTAGAGCAAAACTATCCTGCATTGTTAGTTAATTATGAGGAAACGCAGCAACGCATAGCCGCTTTAGCAGAGGCCGATATAGAAATGCGGGATTTAAATAGGGTATTTTTAGAGCAAAATATACCTATTCGAGAGTTAGCTTCCTCTAGAGAGTGGGAAGATATCACAAGGTTAACAGGGCAAAGGGCAAGGCGTTTAAGGGAGTTTATTGAACAGGGTGAAAAATTAGGTTTAATGAAGTTACGACCCATATGGTTAATGAATCCTGATGTAGCCAGTAGATTACTTCCCCTTAAAGCTGGGCTTTTTGATATGGTTATTTATGATGAAGCCTCACAAATGCCAATAGAGTATGCCATTCCTACCCTTTATCGTGGAAAAATAGTAGTGATAAGTGGTGACGAAAAGCAAATGCCACCCAGTTCTTTCTTTGCTACACAAGTGGAAGTAGATGAAGAGGATATAGATTTAAAACTTTCTTTTGAAGACTTGAGTGAAGAAGAGCAACAAGAAGCATTGCAAGGAAAATGGAATAGTAAAGAAATTATGGATTGTGCAGATTTATTGCAATTAGCTCGTTCCGTTTTACCAACAACGGGATTACAAATTCACTATCGTTCTGCTTATCGGGAATTAATAGATTACTCTAATGCGGCTTTTTATAGTAATCAATTAAATATTCCAGTACGTCATCCATTGGAAACAGTTAAGCAAGCTAAGCCTATTGAATATTTAAGGGTTAATGGTGTTTATGAGGATCAAACTAACCTACTTGAAGCTAAAAAAATAGTCAGTAAAGTGGCAAGAATTTGGCTACAACCTAAAGAGCAAAGGCCATCATTAGGTGTAGTGACTTTTAATAAAAAACAAGCTGATTTGATTGAAAGTTTATTTTATAACAGGGCTAATAGAGATAAAAACTTTGCTGCTGCTTATAAAGAAGAAAGTCAACGAGTAGAGTCTGGTGAGGATATGTCAGTCTTTATTAAAAATGTGGAAAATGTACAAGGTGATGAGCGAGATATTATCTTATTTTCTACTACGTTTGGCCGTAATAAAGGGGGGATTTTTTGGCGGAAATTTGGTGTGTTGGGGCAGCAGGGAGGAGAAAGACGCCTTAATGTAGCCATTACCCGTGCGCGCAAAAAGATAATTTTAGTTTCCTCAATGCCTATTGAAGAAGTATCTGATATGTTGGTAGCACAGCATTTACCTAGTACACCAAGGGATTATTTACAATGTTATTTGGAATATGCAAGGGCTTTATCTGAGGGTGAGTTTGATAATGCTAAAGCTATTCTTAATAGAGTTGTTACAGTTAGTCATTCTCGTGTAGAGACATTAGTTAATAAGCAGAAAGATGCTTTTTTAGATGATGTAGAGGATTATATTAAATCTTTAGGGGTTAACTATACACGTAACTCTGGTGCTGATGTTTTTGCTTTAGATTTTGCTATAGAAGACCCTAAAACAAATCTATATTGTATAGGGATAGAGTGTGATGCACCTATTAATCCTTTATTAAGCGGTGCTCGTTCTAGAGATATTTGGCGTACTAGTGTATTAAAACGAGCTATTCCAAATATTTATCGTATTTCATCACATGGTTGGTATGAATATAACGAACAAGTAAAACAGCGTCTTAAACAAGCTATTGAAGAAATTTTAAAAATAAGGGAGACAGCTGTATGAGTGGTCCTAAAGTTGTTCGTATCGTTACATTGGAAGAGGTAACTGATATTTGTCAGGGACATTTAGCCCGTTTAGATCAGGCTATTCAGCAATGGCAAAATAGTATGGAGAAAATAAATAAACAAGACGAAGATTTTTATAAATGCATTGTAAAATGTCGTGAAAATTTTAATCAAATGCTAGCTGAAGAAAGGTTCCTTGATATACAAAAATTAGTACCTATTGAAATAGATCATTTAGCAGAAGATATTGAACAACGTAAAAAAGATAAAATTGAACAAAAAGTACAACAACGTATAGAAAATAGACAACTAAAGGAAAATGCAAAAACTATTTTAAAATCTATCTTAGATAAGAACCTTTCTATTCCAGATGATTTAGATGAAAAAATACAACAAATTATAAAAAATAATTATCAAGGGAGTGTAAATGAGGTATTAAATCAAGCATTTTTATTATTGACACCTAAACAAGATAATCAACTAACGGATCGTCAACAAGCATTACTTGATCGAATGGAAATTGATAATACTAAAGAAACTTTTCATGATTGGCTTAAACAACAAGGTCAAGTATTACAACGCGATCCTCGTATAGTTAAGGTAGATAATTATTTAAGTGAATTGGCACTTGAAAATATAGAAATATATGAATTTTTTACTAATCGATTAAATAATATAGAACAAGAAGCTCAACAAAGTCGCCAAAATTTATTATTAGATAGTTTGATATTGGATTTAAGTAAAGTAGTAAAAGAAATGAAAGAACGCAATACTTTATTAATTCAACTAGAGTTGGTATTAGCGGAGCTACGACAAACAACAGCTAATACATTAAATATTGATATGCAAGCTTTAGATAAAGCGACTGTACAAGAACTTAAAGAGTTAATTAATAGCTGTGAGCTCCAGTTAACGGAGATTAGACAAGCAACAACAGCTGCTTATCGACAACAAACAATCTTACAAGGATTAGCAAGTCTAGGCTATGAAGTAAGAGAAGGAATGCAAACGCAATGGGCGGAAGAGGGTAAGTTAGTTATTCGTAATCCTGCCACGCCCGGATATGGCATAGAGTTGGCAGGTAAAGCGGAAAATCCAAAGTTTCAAATACGTGCAGTTAGGTTTACTGCCACTGAAAATAAACAACGAGACACAGATATTGAAACTTTATGGTGTGGTGATTTTGGTAAATTACAAACTTGGTTAGCTAAACAAGGTAATGAGCTATTATTAGAAAAATCCTTACCTATTGGGCAGGTAGCTTTAAAACAAGTTATTGAAGTAAATGAAAGCTTTCAACAAGAATATACACAAACAAAGTATTTATAGCTTAAGTTAGTAAGATGATGTTTGGCAGTATAGTGATCATAGTTTCTGATTGAGTATTATGAGAAGAAGCTATGGAAAGCATATATTGGTCTTGAAAGCTTTGGGAATATAGATACCAATTATTTTCTTTGATATTGATTTTACTATGATTTGTAAATGGAAAAGGTATTTCAAAGGATGTAGGAGATAAAAAGAAGCCACTGCCTTCTGCTTTCATAATGGCCTCTTTTAAAGTCCATAATTGAAAGAAATCAATATTGTTATTGTTTAGAATTGAGTTATATTCATTGTGGGTTAGTGCTTGCTGATATTCATGGATATTAATAGGTACTCTTTTTTCGATATCTACTCCTATAGCTCCTTGATCATTATAAGCACAAACTACCCAATTATTAGAATGCGAAATATTAAAGCCACCTTGCATAAAATTAATAGATGGTTTTCGATAATTATTGTAGCTGATATCAGGGAGAGTGTTTCCTTGAAAGTTCTCATGTTTTTTTAGTATATAAAGTAATAGCATTCTACCTATTAAAGAGCGACATTTATCTTCATTAAATCTAAATTGTTCAAGATTTTTTTGAGACGAGCTATTAAGTATTTTTTTCTGAGACTGAAA
>JBEBWU010000310.1:0-3848 GCA_040391985.1 Entomomonas sp.
AGGATATGGTGCTTTAGTTACAGGAAAAAACCCTAAACCTAATCGTAACTTATTAAAGAATGTACAGCTTATGAGCCATTGGGTTTCTGGTGGTGGGTATGAAGCAACTATAGGATATGGCTCACTAATGGGATCACAAGCTTAAACTAAAAGGAAAAGTAGAATGTCAGATACAAACACAAAAAAATGGGTAATGGTCACTGGTGGTACAAGAGGAATAGGTAAGGATATAGTAATCCATCTAGCAGAAAAATATAGAGTAATATTTACTTATAAAAGCTCTACTAAAGAAGCACAGGAAGTTGTAGAGCATTGTAAAAAACATAAACTCTCAGAAGTAATAGCGATTCAATGTGATGGATGTGACGAAAGCTCAGTAGAAAAAAATTGCAAACAACTAATAGAAAAACATGGATCACCTTATGCACTTATTAATAATGCAGGTATTACTCGTGATTCATTATTACTAAAAATGGAAAGCAAAGCATGGCACGAAGTTATTGATAACAATCTAAATGCTACATTTTATTGGACAAAAAACTTATTATCTTCAATGGTAGAAAATGGTGAAGGCGTAATTATTATGATGTCTTCAGTTTCAGGTATCAAAGGCAATATTGGTCAAGTTAATTACAGTGTTACTAAAGCTGCACTACTAGGCTTTACTAAATCTCTTTCATTAGAAGTAGCTCGCTTTGGTATTAGAGTTAATGCTGTACTTCCAGGCATTATTGCAACAGATATGTTCCAAACAATGCCAGAAAAAGAACAACAAAAACTACTTAAAAATGTTCCTCTAAAAACTGCAGGAAATGTAAACGATGTAAGTCAAATGATAGATTTTCTTATCTCTGATAAAAGTGCATATATAACTGGTCAGAGCTTCATAGTTGATGGAGGCATGACAGTATGATGGTGACTATATTAGCTTCCATCACTATAGTTTTTTTTATACTCTGTGGAATACTTCATTTATATTGGTTCCTAGGAGGAAAAACTTTCTTGAAAAATGCTTTGCCAACTAGAGATGATGGAAGTTTAGTACTCTCTCCTTCTAAATTTTCAGTTTTTATAGTTGCCTGTGGCTTTTTCTTTTGTGCATTATTATTAATAGCCTATATAAGGATTATCAATATCACAGCCTACATCCCACACCCTCTAATACATTATTTTGTCATTACATTATCAATCATAATGTTTATCAGAGCTATTGGTGATTTTAACTATGTAGGTATTTTCAAAAAAGTAAAAAAAACAGATTTTGCTTTTTTTGATACTACTTTATATATCCCTTTATGCCTAGTCATCGGCAGCATTCTATTATCTATTTTTTTATTACAATCATTCTCAAATCCAACAAAACATCTTTAATTCAAAGGAATATTTAGCTTATGTCTAAAGAATATTTACTAAATACAGGAAATTCAGATCAAGAACGCCTAGATGTACTAGCTGAAATTTATGATAAAGGAAGCCAAGATTTTCTCCTAAGTCAATTACCTAAAGAAGCATCAAATCTTTTAGAAGTAGGTTGTGGTCATGGACATATTGCATTTTGGTTAGCTAAAAACTTTCCAAACTGTAACATTATTGGAATTGACTCGTCTGAAGAACAAGTAAAAATTTGCCAACAATATAAAAACCAAAATAGCATTACTAATACAGAATTTACAGTTCACGATATTGTAAATAATCAATTTGACCAAAAGCTTGATGCTGTACACATACGTTTCTTATTAATGCATATTAAAGACTGGGATTCTTGTTTTAAAAATATTTTAAACTCCTGTAAAAAAGGGGCATCTATTCTTATCGAAGAGTCTGGCTTTCCATTTGTCTGTTTGCCAGAAGAAAATGAGTTATTTAAAAGAGCTAACTTCCTAGTTAATGAACTAGCAAATAGAGCAGGATTAAACTATAACTGTTTCCCTCTCTTATGGAAATATATTCAAAATTTAGATGTTGAAGTAGCGAATGTTGAATTTAACCTACCTGCTCTTACAACAGAAAGACAAAAAAGCTTTCCATGGCGTTGTTTTGAACAAATAAGACAACCTTTAATAATGACTGGCTTATCTTCAGATCAGGAAGTAACAGAGATAGTAACTGACTTACAAAGACTAGCTGCTGATCCTAACGAAATAATCCTTAGTTGGCGACTTATGCAATTACATCTCAAAACAAAATAACTTTTAGCTTATAGATACCTATTTGTATACAACATATTTATAAATAAAACTTATTTAACCGAATTTCATTAGAAAAATAGGTACCTCTTACAAAAAAAAGAGGCACCTGTTTTAATGAAAATATCACATTAATAAAATACCTTTTCTATATAAACCAATATTAATTATTTTTTACTATTCAATAAATAAAAAATAAATTTATTAGATAATTTAACTTTCAGCTTTTAACTCCTTTTCTGATAATCACAGATTAATGCTAGTGTATAAGCAACATTTACTTATCAAGATGCATCTCCCATCACAGTAGATAAAACTCTTACAACTACTGTGCTATAGTTTGCTAATCAGAACCTTATATCATTAAGCTTACTTAGATAATCCGCTATTAATTTTATTTTCCCTATTTTAGGTGAGCCTTACGGTGCCACAGCATCGACTAAACTATCTACTTGATTTGCCAGTTATGTTTTAATTTTGAATATATCTATAAATAAAGCCCTAGATTAATTTCTAGGGCTTTGTAAAAGATTAACTAGGAACTTCAATTACTTATAATTCCTGTTTTATATTGTTCAAGTTGGCGGATATCTGTCCATATAGTGTCATCTGCAAACTCAAAGCGAGTGATAGATTGAGTCCATGCCTTTTTACTTGAATTTAAATATTCCTTAAATATCATTTGATCACCTTGATCACCCACAATAACCACTAAATCATATTCAATAGCCCGAAAGCTTATCATATCAGGTGTTACATCTTGGCCAAAAATAACTTTATCATTCCCTCTATCATTATGAATGATATCTTGACCATCACCTAAATTAAATAAAAAAGTATCATTTGAATACTGAACATTGGCATAAATAAGATCATTACCTTTCCCCCCTTTGATTGTTCCTTTTCCTCTAATGGTGTCATTTCCAGCACCTCCATCTAGGTAATTATTTCCTACAATATCTGTAATAGTGTCATCACCTGAACCTGCATAGATGGCATCGTCCCATGGTGTTCCTAAAATCTCCTTACTGTAATTATCTGGGTAATATTGTTTTAATACTATCTTACGAATATCTTCCCAAACTGTACCATCAGCAAACTCAAAGTGACGATAACTTTGGCCAGCAGTACCATCTGTTGGGGTGAAGAAGTTAATAAATTTTATTTCATCACCTTGGTTTCCTACGACCACAATTAATACATTGCCTTCTCGACGGAAACTAACCATATCAGGCGTCACATCTTCACCAAACACAATTTTATCTTTATAGTTATCACTACCTGCATTACTATCATAGCTATCTACGATATCCTGACCATCTCCTAGATTAAAATGAATAATATCCCCAGCTGAGCTACTGATTCTATTCATAATATAATCATTACCTTTGCCGCCTCTAAATTCACCTCTACCATAGATAAAGTCATTACCATCACCACCATCTAGGTAGTTATAACCTAATAGATCTTTGATATGATCATCACCAGCACCTGCATAGATCACATCATCCCAAGGTGTACCTAAAATATTATTTTGATTATCTGCATAATATTGGGTTAGCTTTGTTTTGCGAATATCTGGCCAAACCGTACCATCTGCAAATTCAAAGTGACGATAAGTTTGCCCACCAACTCCATCAGCCAAACTAAAGAAGTTAATAA
>JBEBWU010000311.1:0-3830 GCA_040391985.1 Entomomonas sp.
AAAATTCATACAGAACTTGATAAAATATCCGGTTCTAACACACTAGAATGAATTAGAATATGCTAGCATAGATAGCTGATTTTGGCGTACTCTTAATTGTTAAAATTTTAAGAGATAATAGATATTATTTCTGATTTTTATTTAAAAGCGGACATAGAGCAATGAGCAAAACTTCTTTAGACAAAAGCAAAATTAAATTTCTTCTCCTAGAAGGTATTCATCAATCTGCTATTGATACCTTAAAAGCAGCAGGCTACGAAAATATTGAGGCCATTTCGGGCTCACTACCAGAAGAAGAACTAAAAGAAAAAATTGCTGATGCACATTTTATTGGCATCCGCTCACGTACCCATTTAACAGCTGAAGTATTTGACTGTGCCAAAAAACTTATCGCTGTAGGTTGCTTTTGTATTGGTACTAACCAAGTTGACCTACAAGCTGCTTGTGAGCGTGGCATTGTGGTATTTAATGCCCCTTACTCAAATACCCGCTCAGTAGCAGAATTAGTATTAGCAGAAGCTATCTTACTACTACGTGGTATACCAGAAAAAAATATGTTTTGTCATCGTGGTGGTTGGTTAAAATCAGCTACAAACTCCTTTGAAATTAGAGGAAAAACCCTTGGCATTATAGGCTACGGCTCTATTGGTACGCAGCTATCAATTCTAGCCGAAGGGTTAGGCATGCATGTTATTTTTTATGATGTAGTCAACAAACTATCACTTGGTAATGCTAAGCCTAAAGATACCTTACAAGAATTATTAGCCACTGCTGATATTGTTACCCTACATGTTCCAGAGCTACCTTCTACCAAATGGATGATTGGTGAAAAAGAAATTCGTCAAATGAAACCAGGCAGTATTTTAATTAATGCTTCTCGTGGCACTGTAGTAGAAATAGATGCTTTAGCAAATGCAATAAAAGATAAACATCTAAGTGGTGCGGCTATTGATGTTTTCCCAGTAGAACCTCGGAGCAATAAAGATGAGTTCCAAAGCCCATTACGTGGTTTAGATAATGTTATCTTAACGCCACATATTGGTGGTTCAACGATGGAAGCTCAGAAAAATATTGGGGTTGAAGTAGCTGAAAAATTAATTAAATACAGCGATAACGGCTCATCTATTACTGCTGTGAATTTTCCAGAAGTTGCCTTGCCTTCTCATCCAGATATTCACCGCATATTACACGTTCACCAAAATATTCCTGGTGTGATGAGCGAAATTAATAAGGTATTTTCTGATAATGGTATCAATGTGTGTGGGCAATACTTACAAACTAATGAAAAAGTTGGTTATGTGGTAATTGATCTAGATGCAAAATCATCCGAACTTGCTCAAGAAAAATTACAACAAGTCAAAGGTACTATTCGCTGTCGAGTATTATTCTAATTGAGAATAATATTTATTTTCAAAAAACCTCAACATTAGTTGAGGTTTTTTTATATACTAATTCCCTATAAAAATCAGATATAGGTTTAATATGATAGCAGAAGCTTATGTGGAAACATCAACTCCATCAAAATACATCAATAGATTATGTAAACACTTTGCCCATAAAGTTACAGTTAGCTATGATGATAACCATGGCGAAATAGAGTTTAAGATAGGAAAAGGTTATATAGAAAAAGTTAAAGACGGATTAAAACTAAAAGCAGAAGCTGATAATCAAACAAATCTACAAGAAGTCATTGATATTATGGATAGACATTTTGTTAGAGTGGCATGGCAAGAAGAGTTAGTACTAAAGTGGAATAATATCTCTTCATAATAAAATCTTAAACCAACAAGAAGCTAATTATTTCTAAAAATTTAATATTATCTAGTACTAACTTCTCATATATTAATTACAAACTTATAATTATCGACCAATACAGGAACTAGTTTGTAAATACTTTTGTTTTACAGAACTTTGGCATTCCCAAACAAATGCACCAGAAGTAACCCCCATTAATAATGTCAATGTTCCATTTTTAAGGTCTTGATTAACACCATTAGACTTCATTGTTGCCTCAACAGCGCATACAACAGTTAACCCCGTAAAATGTGGTGTCATAAAAGTTAATCCAGTCCCATCTTTAGCTTCTACTTTGGCAACATATCTACCAGTAATTTTTGTAGCATCAGCCATTCCCCCTGAATTATTAGAAGCTGTACTATTTTGGGGACATTGTCCACTAAAACCATAAAGCTCAGAAACTGCTGTTTTCTGACCAGAAGTTAAACTTAAAGCTTCAGCCATTTGAGCACGGGCAATATAGTCTTGATATGCAGGAATTGCAATTGCTGCTAAAACACCAATAATAGCAATTACAATCATTAATTCAATTAATGTAAAACCCTTTTGTATAGTTTGCATACTATTTTTCCAAAATGTTTTATATTTTATCTTATAATTTATTAAACAAATTATACTGCTTTATTGATAAATAAATGACTAATTATGTCAATTTACTAGTAAAAATAAATATTAAAGCTTACAGCGTAATAATACTTTTTAAGGGGTATATTGAATATATGACTTTTAAATATGATCTTCTTTGGGGATTAAAAACCCTCTACTCTATAGATACAAAGTAGAGGGCTCTATTATATTGTAAAGTTGCTACAATTTAATAAATTATTGACCACCTTGGCAAGAAGTTGGTAAGTATTTTTGTTCTGCAGAACTTTGACATTCCCAAACAAATGAACCTGAAGTAGCACCCATTTTTAATGTTAAAGTTTCACCTTTAAGATCAGCATTAACACCATTTTGTCTCATTGTAGCTACAGCTTCACATGCCACATTAAGAGCAGCAAAATCTGCATTTAAGAAGTTGCCTGTACCATCTGTAACTTCTACAGACTCAACATATTTACCATAAATTTTAGACATTGCAGCAATACCACCTACAGTACCAGAACTATTATCTGGACAATTACCTTCACTACTGTAGTATTCAGACATAGGTCCTTTTTGACCAGAAGTTAAACTTAAAGCTTCAGCCATTTGAGCACGGCCAATGTAATCTTGGTATGCTGGGATAGCAATCGCAGCTAGAATACCGATAATTGCGATTACGATCATTAATTCGATTAATGTAAAACCTTTTTGCATAGTTTTCATGTTGTTTCTCCAATATATTTTAGTTTAGACCAAGGGAGTTATACTAAATATTACATACCCTCTGACTGACTATAAATAAGCACATAGTATGCCAACTTTTAAAAGAAATAATAACCATATAAAAATATTGTTTTAATTCAACATATTACAATCATTAAATTTCACCTTATCTTTATATTGTCATTTTTCTTAATCATATATTTTACGAATAAAATGAAAAGAAGTGACATTTTTTGTCATGCTTGTACAATTTATTACATTTTCTAATCATAAAATTATTTCTCTTTTTTAAAGCTTCAACTAAATCCTTTTGGATTAGTTAAAACCAACTTAGAAATTATTTATCTTATTAACTTTTTCATATTTAATCTTATATAGTTTTAAATAAAACTATATCTTAGCCTGTTGAGTATTGCCCCAAGGTAGCCGACTGGCCGTTTTATAAATAGTGGCAGCCATGCCTTTAGGATAGCCCACAGGTGCAGCTGGCTGCGCAGGGATTTTATCAGATCGATAAGCGGTGGTTTGATAGGTGCTAATGGTTAACATAGGCTTATATTAGTTAGCTTGGCAGCTGGCTATAATCAACATATTGCTCCATTATATTAGGTCGATTGGTATAGTTTACTGCTTCTATTTGGGATTCTAATTTTAGTTTATACAAAGACCATTTATCTAAAGACATATCTCTTCTAAAACGGGGATTGCGTTTGGTTTTTTTG
>JBEBWU010000312.1:0-3827 GCA_040391985.1 Entomomonas sp.
CATCCCTTATGATTTTGCACAACCAGTAAATAGTAAAACCATTTATCGTGGTAGAGTTACAAATAATTAAAAATATCTCTAATCTGTATTTTCTTTATAAGGCTTACTCTCATCTAGCTTTGTTACTTTTGCCAATAAGATTTTAGGGCCTTTCATTTTTTTAACAGTGATACTTAAACCATCTGTCTCTAAAACTTCCTCTTCTTCAGGAACACGGCTAAGGGTTTCATAAATTAACCCTCCCATTGTTTCAGCAGCAATATGGTCAAGATCTACATTTAATAAACGTTCTATCTTAAATAAAGGCGTATCACCTCTTACCAATAATTTACCAGGTTGATAAGCCAGTACACCACGTTCGGTTTTACGGTGCTCATCTTGAATATCGCCTACTAGAACTTCTAATACGTCTTCCATCGTCAAGAAACCTACAACTTTACCATCAGCTTCTTCAACTAGGGCAAAATGGACACCTCCCTGTTTAAAACGTTCTAGTAGCTCACCTAAAGGTGTATTTTTAGAAACTCTATCTAGAGGTCGAGATAACTCATCAAGATCAAGTTCAAATTTGGACCTATCTCCTCTACTATCAGCTAATTCCAATAATAGGTCTTTAATATGCAAAATACCTGTAAATTCAGTTGTTTCTGTGTCATAAATTGGATAACGACTGTACTTATGACGTTTAACAATATCCAGTACATCATCTAAAGAAGCATCGTGCTCAATATAAATTAAATCTTCACGGGAGTTTGCCCAATCCACAGCTTCTAATTCAGCCATCTCAACAGCAGATGCTAATACTTGCATACCGCCATCAGTAGGATCATGGGCACGACTAGAGTGTAGAATAAGCTTTAACTCATCCCGACTGTAATAGTGCTCATGGCCATGTACATCTGCTTGGCCTGCTATACGCAAAATAGCGTTTGCACTATGGTTTAATAACCAAATAGCAGGATACATTAACCAATAAAACAAATATAAAGGTACCGCTGTCCAAAGGGATAGTTTTTCTGGTTGACGAATCGCCCAAGATTTTGGAGCTAGCTCACCTACTACAATATGTAAATAGGAAATAATAAAGAATGCAGCAAAGAAAGAAATACCATTTATAATTTCTGCTGACTGTATTCCTATATAAGATAACAGTGGTGTAATTAATTCAGCAAAGGCTGCTTTACCAACCCATCCTAAACCTAATGATGCTAAAGTAATACCTAATTGACAGGCTGATAAATAGGCATCTAATTCGTGGTGAACTTTTCTTAGAATTCGTCCCCGCCAACCATTGACATCAGCAATAGCCTCAACGCGAGTACCACGTAATTTAACCATGGCAAACTCTGCTGCCACAAAGAAACCATTAAGTACAACAAGAAAAAGTGCAAATAAAATAAGTAAAGTATCAGCTAAATAAAAAAGAAAACTATTCGAGTCAGGGTCCATATTTTTTATAAAAGTTGTTGATAAGGTTTCATATCATGCAACCTATTGCTGATATCTGCAAGTATTCTTAATAAAAACTTATTACTTTTTTTTAAAACTGACTATTTGAGCAAATAATCTAACACTATACCTATAAAAATAGCTAAACCTGCCCAATGATTATGTAAAAAAGCTTTAAAACAAATAAGGGGGTCTAAACTACGAGTATCAACATATTCCCAAATAAAGCAAGCAAGGGCAATAAGTAAACCAAGATAGAAATAAATACCAAAACCCAAATAAAGCCCTACTATTATAAATCCAACTAAATTAACTCCCTGTAAAATAGCAATAATTAAGCGATCATACTGTCCAAAGGCAATAGCCGTTGATTTAACGCCGATTTTTAAATCATCTTCTCTATCTGACATAGCATAGTAAGTATCAAATGCCACAGTCCATGCCACATTAGCAAAAAATAATAGCCATGCAAACCAAGGTAACTGCTCTGTTTCTGCAGTAAAGGTCATTAAAATACCCCATGAGTAAGCAGCGCCTAAAACCACTTGTGGATAATTAGTAAAACGCTTCATAAAGGGGTAGCAAGCAGCTACTGCCACTGCACCAAACGATAAATAAAAAGTAGTGAGATTCGTACAAAGTACTAACAACAGACATATCAATAATAAAATAAAGAACAGGATAAAAGCTTCTTTAACACTAATTCGTTTACCTGCTAAAGGCCGCTCTTTAGTACGTGCCACATGCCCATCAAAATTACGATCAGCAAAATCATTAATAATGCAACCTGCTGAACGCATTAATATTACACCTAACAAAAAGATAATAAAGTTTTTAACTGAGGGGCTACCGTTACCTGCTATCCATAATGCTGACAAGGTAGGCCACAATAACAAGTAGATACCTATGGGTTTTTCAAGACGGATTAACTGTATAAAATCCCAAGTACGAGGATGTAGCTTATCAGCTAGATTCTTTAACCATGTAACGTACATCTTTCATCTCAATCTATTATTTTATTAATATAATTAATTTACTAAATTCAATAATTAATAGTAAATTAACTTTAGCTCAATATAATAACATCTACCTCCTATCTCGTCATAATCAACAATGGATATTTATTGAGTTTAAAGGATATAAAAGGAATCTTAGATGCAACAAGTTTGGATAATAAGAATACTAAAAACTAACAATACCAGTGATTATTTTGTTTTAAATGATAAAGGCCAGTTTTTCAATCACCCACTAAGAAACATTGGCATTGCAACTAATACACTTAATGGCCTATTAATTAATGCCGCCAATCAAAATAATCAGTGGGGGTATTTAAACCATAATGGGGAATGGGTCATTGAACCTCAATTTGAGCAAGCCAAAATGTTTAATTCAGCAGGATATGCTCGTGTTCAACTCGATAAACAATGGGGAGTTATTGATTGTACAGGCAAATTTATTATTTCTTGCCAATATCCCTACTCTACACCCATAGATGGTCAATTTTGGTTTGCTGCTAATAAAAACAGAAAAACTTTTCTATTTTCTTTAGCTGATTCACAACAATATCCACTTAATTTACCATCGTTATCCGAATCAGCTGTATTTTCACCAAGACCTACACTTCATACTATTAAAACATTTGATTCTCTAGGTTTAGTTCCAGTAGTTGCAACTACAAGAGAAAGCTACTATACCGCTTATTTTAATTATAATGCTGAAATGGTTATGCACTATAAAGAAGGTATTGGCAGTCCATTTTCCTGTAAAGGCGCTGCGCCTTTTAAAGATGCAAAATCCAATAAATATGGACTAATCAATACTAATGGTGAATGGATATTAAAACCTACTTACCAAAAGATCTCAAACTTTAATCAAGAAAATCTTGCCTACTTTAATAAAGATAACTTCATGGGTGGCTGTCTAGATGCTAAAGGCAATATTGTCTTTGAGTTTCCTTTAGATGAAAGTTTCGATAGTAGCTATCTAAATTGTGGGCTAATAAAAACCAAAGAATCCTTTATAAAACAAGGATCAGGTGAGGTTGTTATTAATTTGGCAGAAAATAATATTGAATATGCCCATTCTTTTTTTGATATTTCAAATATAAGTATTATTCGTAGTAAAGAAAATAATCAAACCATAGAACCTAAATGGGGTATTGCTAATAGTAAGGGTGAAATTTTTTATAAAGAGCATTGGATTGAACCACTCTCAAAGTATAAAGATAATGGTTATTACTATAATACTTTCATTGGTCAGAAACACATTCTTCCTGCCTTTATTACTAACCAAAACAGTATCGAATATGTTCTTCCTAATGGAGAAATTATAGTCACACTGCAATTTGATGAGAATAATGCCACATTAAAAGATAACCA
>JBEBWU010000313.1:0-3813 GCA_040391985.1 Entomomonas sp.
TTTTTTTTTTTTATTTTATTTTTTATTTTTTTTATTTTTTTCTTACTTATTTTTTTTTTTTTAAATAACATAAAAATTTATTAAATTTTTTAATAAACAAACACGACACTATTCTTACAAACAGTGATACTCAAATAATTAAGAATATTTTAGATACTGTAATAACTTTTTTTAATATATTGATCCCTCAACTTTTTATTCAATTACAACAGTGAATAAATATAAATAGTGTCAATACTATTTCATGATTTGTAACATCATATAACAACTAAATTTAAAAAGCTGTTTAAAAAAATGAAATACTTAATTAATAAAATCATTAACTATCTTATATTCACTTTTTTAGTACAATAACTGATTATTAATATCACCTTAATATACTAGGCTTCATGACCAATCAACTACCCTTTGCCTTAAATTTCCCATTACAGGGAAGCCAACTAATCGAGGCCAGTGCTGGAACAGGTAAAACGTTTACCATTTCTACATTGTACTTACGATTAGTATTAGGCCATGGGAATGAAAAAACCAAATTTAGACGCCCCTTATTACCGCCCGAAATATTGGTAATGACCTTCACTGAGGCAGCAACTCAAGAATTGCGTGATCGTATTCGTACACGCCTAGCAGAAGCTGCTCGTTACTTTCGTAATGAATTAGCTAATCCTGATGAAACACTTATCAGTTTACGTAATGATTATTTAGAAATGGAATGGCCTATCTGTGCCCAACAATTAGAAATTGCTGCCCAATGGATGGATGAAGCAGCGGTATCCACTATCCACTCTTGGTGTCAACGGATGCTTAAAGAACATGCGTTTGATAGTGGCAACCTATTCCGCCAGCATTTAGAACCAGACCATAGTGAACTACTCGCTAGTGTTATCCGTGATTATTGGCGAATCTTTTGTTATCCATTAACAGACATAGCTTTAGATTGGGTAAGAGAAAACTGGCAAACACCAAAAAATTTACAGAATCAACTCACTGATTTATTAATAGCAGATTTACCTGAACAGACAACGCCACCCGTTGAATTATTAGCACAACAGCTAAATTTACGTCAACAAATAATTACTGAGTTAAAACAGCCTTGGGCTGAATGGGCAGAAGAGCTTAGATTGATTTGTGATGAAGCAGTTGCAAAAAAACAAGTAGATGGTCGTAAATTACAAAAACGCTTTTATGGTAGTTGGTGTAATAAGCTTAGAGAATGGGCAACAGATCAAGAACAAGTAGAACTTGATCTAGGTGTGGGGTTTGAACGACTATCCGAAGAAGGTTTTGCTGAAATTTGGAAACAAGGCTCACCTCCCAATCACCCTGCATTAGAGGCAATGCCTGAATTAGTTAAAGCATTAAACAATTTACCAAATCCTACTTTAGCGGTTTTAACCCATGCAGTACAGTGGGTTAAACAACGCTTTGAGCAAGAGAAAGTACGTCGTGCAGAAATTGGTTTTGATGATTTATTAACCCGTTTAGATGAAGCATTACAAAGACCTTCTGGAAATCGCTTAGCTAAACTTATTCGGCAACAGTTTCCAGTAGCGATGGTTGATGAATTTCAAGATACTGACCCTATCCAATATCGCATTCTATCTAAAGTCTATTTAGAACAAGAAAAGGATGTAGGACTATTTTTAATTGGCGACCCCAAGCAAGCTATTTATGCATTCCGTGGTGCTGATATTTATACTTATTTGCAAGCCCGCCATCATATTGAAAAACGCTTACATCAATTAGATACTAACTACCGTTCAAGTCAAGCCATGGTGGCTGCCACTAACTGCTTATTTGATTATGCAGAACAACATAATGCGACAGGCGCTTTTCATTTTAAAACAGCCAAGCATAATCCTTTACCTTTTTACCCTGTAAAAGCACAAGGTAAAAAAGAAGCTTTTGTTATTAATAATCAGCAACAAACCGCTTTAAACTTTTGGTATCAACCTAGCGATGCGCCTATTAGCACAACTGAATACTACAATCATTTTGCAGCAAGTTGTGCCAGTGAAATTGTTCATTTATTAAATCTAGGCCAACAAAATAAAGCAGGGTTTCAACAGGAAGGTTACTTATTACCACTACGTCCTTCTGATATTGCAATCCTTGTTCGAAGCGGTAAAGAAGCTAGAGCAATACGAGATGCACTAGCAGCAAGAAATGTACGGAGTGTCTACTTATCTGATAAAGATTCAGTATTAGATACGCTTGAAGCACAAGATTTACTACTTTGGTTAGAAGCCTGTGGTCAGCCTGAAAATGAACACTTATTAAGGGCTGCTTTAGCTACTGCAACCCTTGATCTAACCCTACAAGAATTAGACAGTTACAATCAAAATGAAAATATTTGGGAACAACGTATTTTACAATTCCGTTTCTATAAGGAACTATGGAGGACTCAAGGAGTACTCCCTATGTTACGTCGTTTCTTGCAAGACTTTAAACTACCGCAACGACTATTAAGTAATTACCAAGAAGGTGAAAGAAAACTCACCAATCTATTACACCTTGCAGAACTATTACAACAAGCAGCTACTGAGCTAGATGGAGAGCAAGCTTTAATTCGTTATTTAGCAGAACGCCTAACTGAAAATAATAAACAAAGTGATGAATATATTGTACGTCTTGAAAGTGATGAACAGCTCGTTAAAGTGATTACTATTCATAAATCTAAAGGTTTGGAATATCCTTTAGTATTTTTACCCTTTATTTGTTCTTTTAAAGCAGTGAATGGAAATTTTTTACCTATTCGCTATCACGATGAACAAGGTAATTTACAACTTTCTCTACATAGAAATACCGAAATTATTAACCAAGCAGATAAAGAACGTTTAGCCGAAGATTTACGTTTATTATATGTAGCACTAACACGGGCTAAATATAACTGTTGGCTAGGTATAGCGGATTTAAAATATGGCAATAATAAAGCTTCTGTATTGCATCAATCAGCTATTGGCTATTTACTAAATAATGGTTTACCAATAACTGATTCTAGCCATTTACAAAGCTGTTTAGAAAAATTCACTGAAGATTGTTCAAGCATTCAACTACAAGTATTACCAGCAAGTAACCTACAACGTTTTAATGAACAACAGCTAACCGTTATAAAACCACAAGCGAGAGAAATGACAAGAAGTATTGCTCGCTTTTGGTGGATATCGTCTTACAGCTCATTACGTTTAGCCTCAACCACTATCGAACAAGAATTAATAGAAACCTTGTCTGTACCAGAAACAGCAGCGAATCAAAATCTATTTGATGATGACAATAGTAACTTCTCAGTCAATGCACCCATTACTAATGATATTCATGGCTTTCCAAGGGGAGCATTAGCGGGTACTTTTCTACATGGCATATTAGATTGGGCTGCTAATAAAGGTTTTGCCGAAGTAGCAAATAACCCAACCGAAAGCAGAGATTTTATTGCAAGGCGTTGCAATATCCGTGGTTGGGAACATTGGATTGATATTTTACAAGACTGGCTACATGGCTTTATCAAACAGCAACTGCCGTTATTTGATAAAACCAGTTCATTATTAGAACTCCCCCACTATCTTTCAGAAATGGAGTTTATGTTTGCTAGCCATTGGCTTAATCTTGAGCAATTAGACACATTAGTAAAAAGCTATATTTTACCCAACCAAATTCGCCCACCTTTAGAAAAAGGTATGCTAAATGGTATGTTTAAAGGCTTTATTGATTTAACCTTTGTACAAGATGGTCGTTATTATATTGCTGACTATAAATCTAATTGGCTAGGTGAAAATAACCAAGCTTATACAATGTCAGCAATGAATGAAGCCATGC
>JBEBWU010000314.1:0-3809 GCA_040391985.1 Entomomonas sp.
GGATTACTATTTATGTTATTAATGGAAGTTATTCTTATTTTTGGGGGTGACATAGGAAAACTGTTTGTATCTATATATTTTATGTTGTTTTCTTTAATTTTATTGATAGTTTTTACAATAGGAAATGATATTGTTTTTTATAAATATAATGTTAATAATCAGCAAGCTAAAATATGGATAAGGATGCATGTTGGTAATGATTTTCTCAATAAATTACCTTTTAACAAAGAGCTAATTTAATATGAAAATAAATTGGATTAGTTATTGTCCATTAACTTCTCTTGTATTGGGAGTATATTGTTGAGTCCAATAGCGACGGGAAACAAAGCAAAATATAGTGAATGCGATAAAAACAAACACAGCACCTGCATAGCCTACATAGGAAGTACTGGTTTGTGCTAAAACAATACTGCCTACCAATGCCCCACCGCCAATACCAATATTAAAAATACCTGAGAACATGGAGATAGCTACATCAGAAGCATCGGGTGCAATATCTAGTACTTTGGTTTGTAAGGCAAGGGCAATAATAGTCATTACACTGCCCCAAATAACACAGAGTATAGCAGTGGTGTAATGGCTATAGGTGCTAATAGTAAGTATTAATAAACTAACTAGTAGCATAGCTATTGAACCGAGAATAAGGCCAATAGGATATTGAGGTGATTTTTTAGTAAAAATAATACTACCAATAATACCTGCCCCACCAATACATAATAATAAAAACACCACAAAGTTTTTACTAAAACCACCCACTTCGGTCATAAAGGGGGTGATATAGGTATAAGCTGTAAAATGTCCTGTTACTATAATAGCTGTTAAGATATAAACATTAATAAGGGCAGGGCGTTTTAATAGTGAGGGTAGACTTTTTAAAGAACCAGCATTATTGCTAGGTAATTTAGGAAGTAGCCAAATTAATATTATCATTACCATAAAAGCGATAATGGCAATACATAAAAAGGTAATACGCCAGCCAGTATGCTGACCAATAATAGTTCCTATAGGTACACCTAAAACAGTAGCTAATGATGAGCCTGTTACAATAAAGCTTAAGGCCTTAGCCCTTTTATGAAAAGGCGCAATACGCGCTGCTAATGGTACTGTAATGGCCCAAAATACGGCATGGGCACAGGCGATACCAATTCGAGCAACCATTAATGAAGCAAAGCTCCAAGCAAGCCAAGCCATAATATGGCTACCAATAAATAAAACAAAGAGAATAACGAGTAGTAAGCGTCTTTCTATTCTGGCAGTAAGAATTGTAAGGGGTAGTGACATTAAGGTAACTACCCAAGCATAACCTGTAATTAGTAGCCCCGTATGTGATACATCCATATTAAAACTTTCGGCAATGCTAGGTAATAATCCTACTGGTACAAACTCGGTAGTGTTAAAAATAAAGGCAGCAAAAGACAAAGCAATAACTGGTAACCATGCTTGCCAGAATTTGGAGTTTGCAGAAGAGGAGGTAGTATCAGACATAAAAATACAGAGCAGAGTTATTAACAAATATAAAAGAGGAGTAATTTTAGCATTTTTTTAGGGTTGTCTTATATAACGATTTAGTTGCAACTTATAAGATATTGTATTATTAAGTATCAAGATAGGATTTATTATCTTAAGGTTTAATCATGAATAATAAAAAGTGGTTACTGCTGTTGTTGATTACATGTGTAGCGATATTACTATGGTCAGGTATAAATCCTAAGGAGCGGCTTACTTGGTGGTTAGAAACGTTACCTGTATTTATTGCAATCATTTTATGTTGTGCAACCTATAAGAAATTTGAGCTAACCCCTCTTTTATATCTTTTAATATGGGTTGAATGCGTTATTTTAATGGTAGGTGGTCATTATACTTATGCAGAAGTACCCTTATTTGATTGGATAAAGGAAGTATTTAATCAGTCCCGTAATAATTACGATAAATTAGGCCATTTAGCACAAGGTTTTATTCCTGCCATATTAGTCAGGGAGTTATTGCTTAGAACATCACCATTAAAGTCAGGCAAATGGTTATTTACAATCATTGTTTTTGGAATATTAGGTATTAGTGCTACCTATGAGTTAATTGAATGGGCTGCTGCTGAGATTATAGGCGAAGATGCCGACTCATTTTTAGGTAGTCAAGGTGATATTTGGGACACTCAAAAAGATATGTTTTGTGCCTTTATTGGCGCTACATTGGCTTTACTAACATTATCTAAGCTACATGATAAGCAGTTAAAGAGATTTATTAACAAGGATTAGATATTATAAGAGTACTATTTTCTATTTAATAGTTTGGAAATAGCATCCATATAGAATCCACGATAAAGCAAAAAACGCCCTTGTTTTGCTTTTTCTTTAGCATCTTTGGGAAGCGAACCGAATTTACGTTGCCAGAGCTCTTCTAGTTGCTCCTGCCAATCGTAACCAGCTTCTTGTAAGGCTTGAGTAATATCAGCTTTGTTAAGTCCACGCTCCATTAGTTCTTGCTGGATACGTAATGGGCCATAACCATTATTAGCGCGGCTTCTAATATAGGATTCTAAGTAGCGGTGTTCAGAAAGAAGTTTATCTTCGGTAAGTTGATCGAGTACTGCATCAATCAATTCAGGTAGGGCGCCTTTGCGTAATAGTTTACGCTTTAGCTCAATACGACCATGCTCACGCATCGCCAAGATATCCATAGCTATCTTGCGGATAGCTATGGGCGTATCTAGAACAGCCATTGATTAATCATCAGCAGCCGTATCATTACTTTCAGTAATAGGTACTGGTTGGCTTAACAATTTTTCACGGATAGTTGTTTCTAGTGTTTTAGTAATCTCTGGATTTTCTTCTAAGAATTTAGAAGCATTGGCTTTGCCTTGACCAATTTTCTTACCATCATAACTATACCATGCACCTGCTTTTTCAACTAAGCCAAGCTGCACACCAAGGTCAATAATTTCACCTGTACGATAAATGCCTTTACCATATAGGATTTGGAATTCAGCTTGACGGAAAGGAGGAGCCACTTTGTTTTTAACCACTTTAACACGTGTTTCACTACCCGTAACTTCATCACCTTCTTTTACTGAACCTGTACGACGAATATCTAAACGTACAGAAGCATAGAATTTAAGCGCATTACCACCTGTAGTTGTTTCAGGGTTACCAAACATTACACCAATTTTCATACGAATTTGGTTAATAAAGATAACTAAACAGTTAGCGGTTTTAATATTACCTGTAATTTTACGTAGCGCTTGTGACATTAAACGAGCTTGTAAGCCCATATGTGAGTCACCCATTTCACCTTCAATTTCAGCTTTAGGTACGAGGGCGGCTACTGAGTCAACAATAATAACATCTACAGCATTTGAACGGACCAGCATGTCGGTAATTTCTAATGCTTGCTCTCCAGTATCTGGCTGAGCAACATAAAGGTCATCAACATTTACCCCTAGTTTACCTGCATATTCTGGGTCTAATGCATGCTCAGCATCTACGAAGGCACATACACACCCTTGCTTTTGTGCTTCTGCAATGACTGATAAGGTTAAAGTAGTTTTACCAGAAGATTCTGGACCATAAATCTCAACAATACGGCCTTTAGGTAAACCACCAATACCAAGGGCAATATCTAACCCCAATGAACCAGTAGAAATGGCAGGAATAGCTTGGCGCTCTTGGTCACCCATGCGCATTACAGCACCTTTACCGAATTGCCGTTCAATCTGTGTTAAAGCAGCGGCTAGTGCGCGCTTTTTATTCTCTTCCATTATCAATCCTCATTCATATAAGAAAGCTAATTATTAGTGTCTGTTTAACACCAAAATT
>JBEBWU010000315.1:0-3787 GCA_040391985.1 Entomomonas sp.
ATGATATCTCTAAGCTAACAGAAATATAATGTTAGACCGACTTGTTGTTTCTATTGCTGATCAAAAACTTTACGGCTTTAAACAAGGAAAGTTAGCTTTAACCATGCCAGTATCTACTTCCTTCAAAGGTACTGGAGAGTTACAAAACAGTAATTGTACACCACTTGGCAAACACTATATAAGAGCTAAAATTGGTGCTGACCTACCTATTAATGCTGTACTACTTGGGCGTCGTTGGACAGGTGAAACATGGTCACCTGAGCTTGCTCAACAGCACCCTAATAGGGATTGGATATTAACCCGTATATTATGGCTTAGTGGTTGTGAGTTGGGTTTCAATCGATTGGGTAATGTTGATACATTTCGCCGTTACATCTATTTGCATGGTACGCCAGACACTGAACCTATGAGTATCCCTCTCTCTCACGGGTGCATTAGATTACGTAATACTGATATAATTAAACTCTTTGAATTAGTACCTATTCACTGTCCTGTAGAGATCAGTGAACAACCCTATACAGAATAAGGCATCCTATGCAAGGCTCATTAATGGTTGATATTGAAGGTCTTTGGTTGACTGCTGAAGATCGTCAATTTTTAAAGCACCCAGAAATTGGTGGTTTAATTTTATTTACCCGTAATACTGAAGACCCTAAACAAGTAAGAGAATTATGTGCTTCTATTCGAGCTGTCCGACCTGATTTAATTTTAGCTATTGATCAAGAAGGTGGTCGTGTGCAACGGCTACGTCAAAATATGCTAACACTACCTGCTATGGGAAACTTTATTGAACACCCCAATGCGCTAGCACTAGCTAATTACTGCGGTTGGTTAATGGCCACTGAAGTATTAGCTATTGGCCTTGATATTAGCTTTGCCCCTGTATTAGATATTAACTATGATAGAAACCAAGTTATTGGCAAAAGAGCCTTCGCTAATAATCCTGAGAAAGTAACCGAGTTAGCTAGTGCTTTTATAACAGGTATGCAAAAGGCTGGTATGCAAGCCACTGGTAAACATTTTCCTGGACATGGCTGGGTAACAGGTGATTCTCATTTTGTTATTCCAGAAGATGAACGTTATTTAGATGAAATTAGAAAAACTGATTTAATCCCTTTTACTAAACTATCTCAACAATTGGTAGGAATCATGCCTGCTCATATAGTCTATACTCAAGTAGACAATAAACCTGCTGGTTTCTCTGAATATTGGATACAAACTATCTTACGCCAAGAGTTACAGTTTAAAGGCATTGTTTTTAGTGATGACCTATCTATGGCAGGCGCTCATGCAGTTGGTGATATTCATAATCGTATAACTGCTGCTTTTGGTGCAGGTTGTGATATGGCCTTAGTTTGTAATAATCGTACTATGGCAGAAGAGGCATTAGTCAGCACACAAAAACTAAATATAATACCTAGCCAAAAACTAGCTATGATGAAAACCACAGTAACACCTAGCACTGACTATAAAGCTCAACCCTATTGGCAACAAGCGGTACAAACATTACAACAAGCACAGTTACTAGTGTAAAAAGTCTGTTATAAAAAAAGGTAATCATTTGATTACCTTTTTTATTTATATGCTAATAATGAACCCTTAGAATCGATAATTAAGATTAAGCTGTCCTTGATATTGATCAAATTTACTACGTCCCCATTGACCACCAACTTGAGCTGATACATTAAATCGGCTAGTTATATTACCCTGTAAGCCTAACTTAGCTTCAAAACGATTTTTAGGCATGCCATCACGTAACTCGGTGCCATTAAACTCTAACTGATTTTTGGCTGTATTATTAATCCAGTTAACTTCTAAAAAGGGTTCTATGGCTTGTTTACGCTGAATATCTCTTGCCTGCAAACGTACCCCTACCCTAGACATTAAACCACTTCCCTTATTGTCTGTTACCCACAACTCATTATGTCTATCATATAAATTATCTGTATCATAATAATGGTAGATTAACTGTGCTTGTGGTGTTGCGACCCATTGTGTAGTTTGTTGTTGACCTAATATTAAACCATATCCAACTTCTAATGAGTTACTCCATACATTACTATTATATTTTTTATTACCTGCAACTTCTTTTCCTTTAGTCTCATTACGGAACCAACCGTATTGTGACCAAGTATCCACATATAAACCTAAAGCAGAATCATCATTTTGGAACCAACTAGCATAAGCACCCACATTATAGCCTTTAACAGAGGAGTCTGCTTTAATACGTGTAGCACGTGAGGTACTGGTATTTTTATAATCACCATAGCCAACCATAACACCTACATGCAAATTACCTTCATTTAAGCGCCATAAGCCTAAATCGCTACCTAATTGCATAATATACATACGATCTCTATTACTAAGACTATCATGAACACTATGTCTGCTACCATGAGTCATCTTAGTACGTAACCATAAACTATTTAATTGTGAGGTATCTGCTGAGGCTGTAGTAGATGAAGCTAATAAACGATCCCTTAGTTGTTGGTTAAACATCTCTGTAGCTGCTACCTGATTAGCCAAATAAGCACCTACAATAGGATTAAGCGCATTTGGCATATTTCTTAAATACCAACTATAAGCATTAGCAGATCCACCTTGATAAAGGCCATACTGATAAATACCGTTGACTACAGGTCGCCCCAAAGCAAAAGCATTACTAGAAGAATTACCATTAACCTGCACCACTTCTATACCATCACCTGTTAGATAACCATATGAACTACCTGTAGTAGGTGTAATAAATACCTTAGTGGCACCATTCGTACCTGTTACTGCATTATCTAGAATAAGCTTGTCACTTACTCCCCCAGTAGCCACAACATAGGTATTTATATATAAAGAGCCTCCGTTAGAAACAAAGTTACCACTACCAGTACCATCACCAATTGTTAATGTATTACCTGCCAAGTTACTTTGGCCAGTTCTCAAATCAATCGCACCGTTATGATTGAAATTAGCAAGTCCTGTTAAAGTTGCATGGCTAGTAGTACCCGTATTATTTTTATTTGACAGTGCCAATATCCCAGAATTATTAAATGTGCCATTAGTTCCAAAACTACTAACACTACTTACTTTGGATCCACTACCAAAATCTTGTAAATCAAAGAGACCATTATTATTGAAAGTAACATTATTACCAGAAAAGCTGACATAACCTGTGATTAAATTATTATTATATATTGTAGTACTGCCAGTACTTCCGCCAACAATCACACGGTCACTGGTTGCACTAATAACACCATCATTAGTTAATACCTGATTACCTGAAGTACTTACTATATTAACTGTTGCGCCTGCTCCATCTCCTCCATGAACATGAATATCCTCTGCAACATTAATAATATTATCACCTGTACTTGTCTGACTATAAATAGCTGTTGAGTTGTTACTACCTTGAGCCAGAATATTAGATTTAATATCTAGCTTAGCTGAGCCTGTAGCTGTTGTATAAATACCAAAACTATTTACACCATCCGCAGTAATTGAACCTAAATTTTCAATTTCTACTCTATTGCCACTTGCTAAAATGCCATAAGCATTACCTGCTGCTGAAGTAGAAGTAATTTCTGATTTTGTATCAATAATAGTAGAGCCAGAACCTCCAACAGCATTTATGGCATAGCTTGTTGCACTACCATTTGATATTGCAATAATTTGACCACCACTATCTTGCTCTTGAATCGTGACATTATTACTTCCATTAAGCCCTGCATAAATAGCTGTAACATGATTGCTATTACCAGATGCTTTTATAACATTAACTCCTGATAGTTGAATATCA
>JBEBWU010000316.1:0-3787 GCA_040391985.1 Entomomonas sp.
GTACACCGGTATGGAACTATGAAGATTTAGCATCAGGAAAAGATGGTGAAGATGATCAGGGTACTCCATTCCAATACAAGGAATATAAAAAAGGAGGTTCTGTCTTTAAGAAAATGAGTTGGACTGATTTGTTTGATCCAGAGATATAATGAGTGGAGAAAGGGTCTTGATACTTGAGGCCCTTTCTGTAAATATTGATAGGTATATGGAGTTAGATATGAAACAAACCAAAGGGTTTACTTTAGTAGAGTTACTTATTGTTGTGGCTATTTTGGGAATTATATCTGCTATTGCCTATCCAATGTATGCTAATTATACCATTAGAGCTGCTTGTGATAATGGTAAGGCTGGATTAATGCAGGCTGATGCATTGATGAATCAGTATTATGTTAAGTATGGTTCTTATCTCAATGCTGATACGGAGAATGGTTTTGCTATTACTGTAATTCCTATTGATGGTAGCTCATCTGGTAACGCAGATTTTACTGTAGGTATTGGGACTCCAACAGCGACAACTTACACAATAACAGCAACTGTTGGATCTGGTGGGAAATTGAAAAAATATGCTGGTGGTACTATGACTATTAATCAGTCAGGCACAAAGACGGCTGATATTAATGGTATAGATGTCTGGGTTCAAGGATGTAGCAGTCTTTAATATTTAAGCAATTCTTAGTAAAAGCACTAAATACTTATTAATCATATAATGAGTTATAAATAATAAATATTAAGAGCTCTTGTGAGCTCTAAATATTTATTAATAAATTTAGTTTTAAATAACTATCTTTCTTTATATAAAAATAATCAATATTTTTTAATCAACTATTCCAGTAAAAGTTATTTTCAATTGATATTAATATAATTTTATCTTTAATTACAAAAATACTTTTTATAACAAGGCAATAGTATATATTTTAAATATACTTTTTCTGCTTTAAGTCATGCTGCGCTTTGGTATTAGCCATAATTAAAGACAATAATAATGTTTTGGCTTTGTATTTTTTAATTTTTATGATTTTAATACTAAAGTTTAAGTAATGTGTCACAAAATAGCTATCTATAACCCTATTCTTTTTAAGTTTTCTATAGAATCAAAAGGGCAATAAATAAAAATTAAATTGATAAATAAAAACTAGATTATTTTTAGTATGGGCATTTTAGTTAGAAACGAATGTTGGTTTGATTTCTAACTATATTATAGAGTCTGAGGATGGAATTATGACTTTTAATAAATTAAAAATAATGAGCTCTACCATGTTGATAGCTAGTGCTATCTTAAATACCAGTATAGCTTATGCAGATGATAGCGAAGTATTTTTTGGGTCAGAACAATTTGCTAATGTAGCCAAACCTAATATCATATTTTTATTAGATTATTCAACTTCAATGAATGGTGATATGCCAAGCAGTACAGGTATTACCGGAAAAAAAATTGATGGTTTACGCGATGCTGTGGCAGAAACCTTACTTAATACCTCATTGCAAGGGGTAAGAGTTGGGGTAATGAAATACCCCAATGTAAAAGCAGGTTCTGATATTAGTGTCAATAAAGTGACTAAACTAGTTTATCCAGTTGTTGATATAGATGCAGTTGATGAGGGTAGTATTCCAGAAACAAGTGCACGTGCTTCTAGTGGAAAAGATGATGCTCATCAAACTAGAATCAATGGGTTAACAAAAGACATTTCTATTGATAGTAAAGTGATATTAATGGGAAATCTTAGTGCAGATTACTCAGGTGCTGAGAGAGTTTTTGAATTAGACTCAGATCGTTACAATACATTATTTTTATTACCTAGGTTTCTTGATAGTGGTGACCATAGTGGATCTAAATATAATAGTCATACATATTCAAATGCTATTAGCTATGTTTGTTCACTTATTTTAGATAATGATGGAGAGTTTTGTAATGCCAGTGTGTTTAATACTAAGGGAACAGGTGAGCAAAATAGAAACCATGTTATTGAACAAGAAGTAATAAATGGTGAAGTAAGAGATATTATTACTGGCTTAAATGGTACAGGTTGGAATAGAACGGGTTATGGTGATCAAGCTCTATTTATTTTTAAAGGTGTTAATATTCCTGATGATGCTATTATTGAAAAAGCTCATTTAACAATTGTACCTAAAACTGATGGTTTTACTAAAAATAAAAGTGAAACTAATTGGACTAGCTTTTGTACTCAAACCAATGCCCCAAGAGGAGAGTCTGAATGGATAAATTGGCGAATTGCATCAGCTAGAAACTTTCCTGCACCTAATGTTGATTCCCCTATTTATAATACAAAAGGAACTACAAGTGATTTTAATTTTTATATAAAAGCTGGTGCAACTAAATATAATGAACGTTATTTTGGTGTAAGACAAGATGAACAATCTGCAAATTGGAATCAGAATCAGCCAGGTTTTGATGAGTCAGTAAGATGGGGAAGCCCCCAGTCTGGAGCAACTTGTTGGTGGCAGAAAGATTATCCTATTAATGTCAATATTACAGAAGCGCTTAGGCAAACAATGAATATTGCAAAAACGGATAAGAATGATTCAAGTAATTATGTGAATAATTTTAAATCAGCTGCTGCTTTAAGTGGTGCTCCAATGGCTGATTTGGCCATTAGATTCTGGACAGGTGGAGCTACAAAATATTCTAAACCTTATTATACAATAGGAAATAAAGCACCTAAGTTGACACTTAAATATACATCTAGTCAAACAGGCAATTCAAATGCAGCTTTGCGTTTTAATAATGTATATATCCCTCAAGGTGCTACTATAACTAGTGCCAAAGTTAAGCTGATACCAGCAGGTGGTAATGAAAAGTCTGTTACTTTAAAAATTAGTGGTGAAAAAACAGGTGATGCTAAAGAGTTTAGTCCAACAGCCACAGATTTTTCTACTAGAAAAAAAACCTCTGCTAACCAACTTTGGACAATCAATGATCGTTGGAAAACTAATGCCGGTGATGATCCAGCAACAAAGTATGTTGAAACACCAGATCTTTCAAATGTATTAAATGAAATTGTACAAGCTCAAGAATGGTGTGGTGGGCAATCAATTGCTTTATTTTTAGATCATCAGTCAGGTAATGGATATAGGTCAGCTTTTACTTATGATGAAAACACTAGTTTACGTCCTGTATTAGAGTTTACTTATACGGGCGGTGCTACAGGCTGTATGACTAAAACGTGGGAAGAAACATTGGCATCTCGAACAGCTGATGGTTATCAAACTAATAGTAGTAATAATACGCCAAATTTAACAGGTAATTATTTACACTTAGCTAGGGATTATAAAGGAGCAGCTTATTTTTCAAATGTACTATTACGAAATCCTAGTGATGAAAAAGCTCAAACTGCTAGTTTAGCTGATAAAGGTTTAGTTAGTGCAATACTAATATTAGTACCTCATGATAATGATGGAGGTTCTATTCAAATTTCATTGGATAATGTGGTAAATGCAGAGAGGTTAAAGGCAGCAAAAAATAATATAGGATCAAGAACATTATTTGATGTAGAAGGTGGAGATAGTAGTATAGCTAATGTTACCTCTTGCACTATTCCTAAGAGTTCTAAAGATCAAAGAATATATTGTGATGTAACAAATCTTATAAGAGCTAAAATACAGCAAGATAATTGGCAAAATGGTAATGGTCTTGTTTTTATTCTACAGAGAAAAAGCAGTACAGTTAATATTAAAACCTATGAAACAGGTTTTGCTAATTCTTTAAAGCTCAAAATAACAGCTAGACAAGAATTAATGGCTAACAATAGATTAACTGTAAGTCGTAGAA
>JBEBWU010000317.1:0-3785 GCA_040391985.1 Entomomonas sp.
TGTAATTGACAACCAATATTGGCACAGAGACGAATAATATTTCCAGTGTTGGGAGGGATTTCAGGTTGAAATAAAATGATATGAAACATAGCTTATAAAGATAATTTTTAGATGTATTAAACTATTATAGCATTAACTTATTTTTTATTTAGAATGCTTTTAGCCAAAAAATGTAAAAGATTTGTTAGGAAAATGATAAGCACATTTTAATATTCTATAATAGGACTATTATGAAAATATTAGTTATTGAAGATAATAAAGATATTCTAATTAATGTGGTTGATTACCTTTCAATTAAAGGGTATGACGTTGATTGTGCACAAAATGGTATAACAGGTCTTAATCTAGCTACTGAAAATTTTTATGATCTCATTGTATTAGACATTATGTTGCCTGGGATGGATGGTCTAGAGGTCTGTAAGTTGTTACGTTCAGATCCCCGTAAAACGGTGCCAATAATCATGTTAACTGCACGAGACTCTATAGATGATCGAATAGCAGGCTTTAAAACTGGGGCTGATGATTATTTAATAAAACCTTTTGCTTTAGCAGAGTTAGTAGCTCGTATAGAAGCAGTGATTAGAAGAAGTCAGGGCGTTGGCCAGTATTTACTACAAGTTGGTGATTTAATTTATAACTTAGATACTTTTGTGGTACAGCGTGCAGGTGTTACTCTTAAACTAACGCCATTGGCGCTTAAACTACTAGAAGTATTAATGAAAAAAAGCCCTAATGTTGTTCGCCGAGAAATTTTAGAACAACAAGTATGGGGAGATGAAATACCTGATACAGATATACTGCGGAGTCATATTCACCAATTAAGGCAAATAATTGATAAACCCTTTGATAAACCATTGCTTCATACCATACCTAAGTTAGGTTATAAATTAGCAGAGTCTATTGATGCGCCTTAAACAACCTTTAAAAAAGCGTATAGTTATTGCTTTCTTCTTAATGACATTGATTGTTGCTGGTGTATCATCAATTAGTATTTTTCTTATTGTACATGCATTAGAAGAACATTTTGTATCACAGGGCTTGAGTGATAACCTTGAAGAAATCTTGAATAGCCAGATGTCACGAGAAAGGATTCAGAAGCTTAGCCAAGATACAGACTTTTACACAACAGATCCGCAAGTAAATTATCCTATTCCAGAACAGCTTAAAAATATAAAAGATGGATTTTCAGAGGTTATATTAAGAGAAGGTGCAGCTTATTATGTGTATAAAGAAACAGTTGATCAGCAAAGTTATTTGATTGTTAAAGACCAAACCGAGTTTGAAACCCGTGAGCAAATGCTGCTTTTAGTAGTCTTTCTAGGATTTATAGGGTCATTAATTGTTTCATTAATTTTGGGTAAGTTGTTAGCTAATCGTATTCTAGCTCCCATTATTAAACTAGCTAAGCAAGTCGATAAAATAAATTGCATAGAAAATAAAGTAAACTATGTAACACTTAATAATCAATATGCGGATGATGAGGTAGGGCAATTAGCTGCTGCATTTGATAGAGCTTTTGGTGAGTTACGGTCTGCATTAGAAAGAGAGCGTTTGTTTACCAGCGATGTTAGTCATGAGTTAAGAACACCTTTAATGGTAATAGCAACAAGTTGTGAATTACTACTGTTGGAGGCTAAAGAACTTTCTCCAATACAATTGCAGCAGATTAATAGAATTAGTACAGCTAATAAAGATATGAATGAATTAGTACAAACATTCTTAATGCTAGCTCGTATTGAAAATAATCCAATTGTAGGGGATCAAATAACATTACTAAATATAGCTAAACAGCTAGCAGAAGCTTGGGCAGAAAAATTTAAAGAAAAGGGAATAGAATTTGTATTTGAGGTTAAATCTACTACTACTAATACTTACAACAAAACCTTATTAAAAACGGTTATTTCTAACTTACTAAGAAATGCATGGCACTATACTGAGCAGGGAGAGGTCAAGTTAGTAATTGATGGTGATAGTTTCTTTGTTCAAGATACAGGTATTGGTGTTCCACAAGATAAACAGCAAGCTATCTTTCAAGCTTTTGTAAGAGGTAGTAACCGTGGTGAGGGTTTAGGTTTAGGATTGTCTTTAGTGAAACGAATTTGTACCCACCAACATTGGCAAGTGGATGTTATTTCTAGTCAGGAAAGTGGTAGCATTTTTTCTGTTAAGTTAGGTAACGTATAATTTATAATCACTTAGGGATTATAGGGTGCGTAATTTTGTTTCTGGTGGTATTCTTAAGAAACGTTATAATAACCAACTGTTTCAGTAAAAGATAAATGACATCTTGTCTATTTTAAGTGATAATTCTTATCATTAACTATATTTATAATCGTTATATTGTTTGTACAAGAGAGCTAAATAATTATGAAGCGTTTAACAATTGCACTATGGGTTATTTTGATTGTTGGTTTTACCACACAATGTTTTGCGCTCTATATGATTAGGTCATCTTGTTATAATCAAACAATTGCTCAATAAACTAAGCAAGAAATTAGTTTAAAAAGAGGCGTTTGTGAACCAAAATTAAAGTTATCATTAAAAACAAAACAAATGGCCTTTCATTATTACATGAGCTTAATTTATATTTTACCAGCATTGTTTTTTATCTGTGTAGTACTCACTTTTAAACTACGTGCTCAGAGAAGAAATAAAGAAGCTGATACCTCACAAGATAGTTTAAACTCTTAATAAGTAATTAGATGGAGATCAAATAATGGATGATTGCTTATTCTGTAAAATTATTAAGGGTGACATACCCTCTAAATTGATTTATGAAGATGAACAGGTTTATGCGTTTCATGATATTGATCCAAAAGCCCCAGTTCATTTTTTAGTTATTCCTAAAAAGCATATTGCGACACTTGATGATTTACAAGAAGAAGATAAACTAGTAGCAGGGCACATATTATTGACTGCTCAGCGTTTAGCGAAAGAGCTAGGATGTGAAGATGGATTCAGAGTAGTGATGAACTGCAATGAATTAGGTGGACAAACTGTCTATCATATCCATATGCATGTTTTGGGACAGCGTCAATTAGATTGGCCACCAGGTTAGTAGTTTAATTTTATTAGATTTTACAACGAGGTTTCCATGGCAAATCAACGTCATTACACACCTGCAGATAAGTTATTAATGCAAGTGAATTCGGCTTTACGTACTTTGCTACCATTTTCAGGGTCGCCTTATCGTGTTTCTCCTGCTAAAACCTTTGCTGATGCTGAACTAACAGAGCAAGAAAGTAAGCATGTGGCTGGTTTAATGCGAATTAATCATACGGGCGAAGTCTGTGCACAAGCCTTATATCAAGGCCAAGCATTAACAGCAAAATTACCTGAAGTAAGAGAAGCCATGGAAAAGGCTGCTGAAGAAGAGATTGATCATTTAGCGTGGTGTGAAGAGCGAGTAAGAGAGTTAGGCCAAAAACCAAGTATTTTAAACCCGCTATTTTATGGATTGTCATTTGGTATGGGTGCAGCAGCTGGCTTAATTAGTGATCGTTTAAGTTTAGGGTTTGTGGCTGCTGTTGAAGATCAAGTGTGTAAGCATCTAGATGAACATTTAGAACAGTTACCTACCGATGATGAAAAATCACGGGCTATTCTAGAACAAATGCGAGTCGATGAGGAAAAACACTCTACTACGGCTATTGCCGCTGGTGGCATAAAGTTTCCAACACCTGTTAAAGTGGGTATGACCTTACTTTATAAATTAATTACTAAAAATACTTATAGTATCTAAATAAAAAAAGAAAACACAATATAATCATTAAGTTGTGTGTTTT